>JAYVLW010000126.1:0-5927 GCA_043759315.1 Myxococcales bacterium | reverse complement strand
GTCGAGGAAGAGCTCTGCGGCGTACGTACCGTTGGTGGCGAGGTTCGTTCCCGGCAACTGGTCGAGCGACTCGTTCGAAAGCTCATCGTCGAGCATCGTGACCAGCGCCATTCCACGCATCTCGTCGAGCTCCGCACGTTGCCGAGCTGGAACGTGCTCGAATTCGCCGTCGCGCTCGACCATCCACGCCACTTCCGGGATCAGCTCGTGCTCTCCGAGCGGGCTCGGCGGCGGATTCGCGATCAGCGGCTCCACCAATGCGTCCTTCGGAGAACTCCCGGCGGACACGAGTCGAGGCGCGTAGCGCTGCATGCCCCACTTCGTACCGCACCGACACCACCTGGCCGGGACGCTGAGGTCCATTTTTGCAGCTGTTTCCAGACCGACGCATGGCCTCGAGCGTCTAGACCGGATGGCTCATGCCGAACCCCTGCGCGCGTCTCGAGGTTGGTGGATGACGGGGCTCGCAGGAGTCGCAGGCATCGCGTTGTGGACGGCGAGAACGCGGAACGTCGAGGTTATTCCACCGACGACAACGGACCTGCCCGCCGCGACGCTCGCCTGCGCGAGCTCGCTCTCGACAGAACCGCACGACATGTGCGGGCCCTTCGCATCGGCGAGCGCGGTCTTCGGCGACGGTCCACAGGTCGAAGACTTCGTGGCCATCAGCGCGGCGCCGTTCGATGCGGTCACGGTGCTCACGCACGGCGATGCGGCACATGCGGACTTCTCCGCGCATGCGCGTGTCGCCTTGGTCATCGAGATCGGCGGCGGCTGGTGGGGCGTCGAGCTCGGAACGACCGGCCCCATCTGCATCCAGGCGAGCACGGTCGAGGAGAGTGGACCGGCGTGGATCGAGACAACGACGGGTGACCTGCGTGTCGAGGGTAGCGTCGTGCACGTCACGAAGCATGACCGCTTCACGCGCAGCGGCGGGGAGAGGGAGACAATCACCGACGTGACGTGCAGCATGGGCACTACCGGTATTCCGAGCTGCCGCGAGCTACCGCGCCGCTAACTTTGCGCTTAGATCTCGGTCTTGCGCACCGTGATCATGCGCAGGAGCCGGTTGATCGCGAGGTGGAGCACCGCGTACGCGCAGAGCGCGACGACCACCGGCAGCAGCACGGTGTGCTCGCCGGTCTTCGGGCTCGCGACGATGTTCCGGAACGGCGCGTAGAACGGATCGCTGACGGAGACGATGAACTTGACGAACCCACTCGCACTGCGCGCCGCGATCAGCGACAACAGGAACCGGAACGCGAGCAGCGCGTAGATCAGGAAGAATGCGTAGTCGATCACCTGCGAGACCCGTGCGGCAACGCGCGATCGCTGGACGTTGTTCTCGCTATCGAGCTCGTCGACGGCGCGCTCGCGGAACGTGCCGGCGACCTTCTCGATGCTCGCATCGGCCGGGGGGGCCTGGCTCGCCTGCTGGGCGATCTCGGCGTTGACGTCGGCTTCGACGCTCGCCTTGACGGCTTCGTGCTGGACCGCCCGGCGGGTTTCGTCCTGGGCCAAGGTCCGGTCGGGAAGAGAGGGCTCGCGCATGCGAGTTGGTCAATTCACATAGCGGGCCGCCCCGAGAGCTACCGGGGGGCCTCGCGAAGCGCGGGACCGTGGCGCCGCCGCACGGTGAGGCGGAAGTTGCTACGCCGGTCAGTACACGAACACGCCGAGTGTGCCGCCGAAGCCCGTATTCGCGCCGACGATGGAACGCGTCGGGATTGCGTTCCCATTCGTGGTGATCGGGAAGACCCGAACGCTGTTGCTATCGAAGTTGCCAACGAACAACTCGTTGTTGAAGATCACCATCTGATCGGGAAATCCGAGCCCTGTATTGGCCCCGACAATGATCCGAGAGGGGATGACGTCGCCGTTCGAGGTGATCGGGAACACCCGGATTTCATCGACTCCCATTCGCGTATCGGCCACGAACAGCTCTCCGCCGTTGACGACCACACCGGTCGGATTCGTCAGGCCTACGTTCGTTCCAGAGATCGTCCGCGTTGGCGCTGCGGGTCCTGTGGCGTTGACCGGGTAGACGGTCACCTTGCCGCTGCTGTAGTTCGTGGCGTAGATCTCACCGCCAGAGATGGCAAGGTGTTGACCGGTTGACAGCCCGGTGATCCTCCGAAGGGGCGCGACATCGCCGGTTGCGGCGAGAGGAAACACGGAAATCGCACCGCCCTGGTCCGCGATGTACAACTCGTTGTTGAACAGAGCCACGCCGACCGGTGACGACAACTGAGTCGTGGCTCCGACGATCCGGCGAGTCGGAGCGACGTTGCCGTCCGCTGCAAGCGGGAAGAAGTCGATCGCGTTTGCGGCCTGGTCGCAGAGGATGATCTCGTCGTTGTGAACGATCAGCCCGCGCGGGCTTGACAGCGTTGTGGCTGCCCCGGCGATCGTGCGCGTCGCTGCGACGTCGCCATTCACTGTCGCCGGGAATACCTTGATGTTATTGGTCGTGAAGTTACTCACGACAAGCACGGATGGCAGCACGGTGATCGTCGCGGTGCCGCTCTTGCCTCCTGCCTCCGCGACGATCTGAATCCCACCTGCGGTGACGCCGGTGACGGTCCCGGCGGTCACCGTTGCCGCGCCACCCATCGAGACCACCGACCACGTCGCGGTCGCCGAGACGTCGGTCGTGGTCGCGTCGCCGAGAGTCGCCGTCGCAGTGAGTTGAACGGTCGCACCGATCCTGATCGAGGCCGAGGTGGGGGCCACCGCGATCGAAACGATGGTCTCGACGTTCGAATCGCGACCACCATCGGCAACGTTCTTCACCTCGCCGCAACCGCAGAGTGCAAGGACGACGAGGAAACGGTGACCCATACGATCAGTGTCGACGTGCGTCGCGATCGGGTCAACTACTGACCGCACCGACTGCGAGAGCGATCACGGAAAGTGTGCCCGAGCCCGAGCCCGAGCCCCGAGCTTGACGACGCTCGAGGTGGTGGAGGCCGGCTGCAAGGCCCGGATCGAACGCGGGATCGTGAGCTACCGGCGTGCGCGGCGCCTTGGTGCCGAGGCGATCGCGGATCGCCTCGAAGCCCAGCTTCAGCGGCTGCGCGCTGGCTGATCGATCCGCCGGTCGCAACGCGCGTAGCCGGTGCGCGCGTGTGTGCGCGCGCGTTGGCCGACGAGGATTCGCCATCTCACACCTGCGCGAAAGGACCTGACGATGTCGAACACCGAGACGCTCGAGACCATTGCGACCGACCAGCTCACGACCGCGTCGGGTGGCGTGAACATGAAGCTGACGCAGTACGGGTACCCGCACGATCCGTACTCGGACTCGGAGACGCGGAAGGGGCACGGCGCGTATCGCAACCTCGACGGCGATCACTCGATGGCGATCACGGACTCGGGGCTACGCGCGCTCGGGCTGACGCGGTCGGGGGTGCGATCGAACCCGACGTGGGTCGATATCAAGCTCAAGGGCGGCGGAACGCTGCAGCGCCGGATCGACGACCGTGCGCCGCAGGGCGAGATGCGGGCGGACCTGTATCAGCCGCACGGCTTCGATCACCGGCTGCCGGATCGCGCGGACATCTCGCTGCACCGGTAGAGGCAATGCCGCTGAGCCTGACGACTGCTGGCCGACGCGTCGGCGAACGTCCCGATCGCCACCTGTGCTCGACGCTGGGGAAGATGGCTTCGAGATCGCCGCCGATGGCACCTGATGCGTGCAATGAGCCGCCAGGCGCGACCCGAACGCGTTCGCGGCGCCGAGGTGGCGCTATTCCTTCCTCGCGGAGACGACGCCGAGCGGCGTGACCTCGAGCGGCACGGTCAGCGTGGTCGCCGCATCGTCGGCGAACTGCACGTGATCGACGACTTGCCGCAGGCAATCGACGAGGTACTTCCCCGCGCCCTCCGACGAGCGCAGCGAGCCACGGCCGAGCTCGTCGACCTCGACGCGGATGGTTGCGTGCTGCACGGTCAGCACGTCATCGACGCCGGCGCAGCGCGCGAGCGTCGGCAACACCTCGTGGAACCGGGCCGCGAGCTCGGACTCGGTCGGCGCGGGCGCGGCCGGTGCAGCGTACAGCGCGTGCCCATCGACGAGGCGGGTCGGCTGGAGCGCGAGCGCGAGCTCGTCCTCGGTTGCCGCTGCGAGCTCCGTGCGATCGAGGGTGTCGCGGAGCTTTCCGCCGGCGTAGACCTCGATCCGATCGAACGACGCGGTCGCGAACGTGACCGTCACGGTCGCGGGTGCACCGGGCGAGATCGGAAACACCGTGAGGCGAGCCCACTCGGCGTCGCCGCTGTGCTCGAGCTGGAGGATCGCGGGGTCGCGCTGGCTCGGTGGACGCGGCACGACGATCTCGTGGGGCGGATCTACGGTCTCCGTGAACCGGCGCGTCGCCTCGACGAGTGCGTACGAGCGCGCGACGAATGGCTCACCGCCGTGGCCGAGCGTCATGCCGACGACCCGGGCGCCGCGCGGCAGCTCGATCATCGTGCTCGCCGCGATCGTCTCTTTCGCGGTGAGCGTCAGCGTCAGCGTGCCGACCGCCGAGTCGCCGGCCGCGGACATCACGAGCTTCGTGCGCGCGAGGGTGGCGCCCGAGTCGATGCGCAATGCGACGGTGTCGGGTGATTGAACAACTGGCTCGCGCAGGCCGAGTGTCGTGGCGAGGAGACCGATGAGCATACTGATCGGACGCCGGCGCCGCGAAACGAGTTGCACGCACCCGCGATGGCCACCTCTGCGCACACGTCACGACTGTGGGCGCCGCGCCACAGTGTTGTCGTTTCGCTACTACTCCTGGTGGTGTCGACGAGAACTATGCGGTGTATGGGTTGGCGTTCGCGCCGGCCGGACTCATCGCGCTTGCACCACAGGCGATCATCCTCGCGTCGCTCCTAGCTAGCTAGCTAGGTGTGACGGCATTCCACCGACGCCATGGGTCCGGCATGCAGACGGCGATCGTCCGGTGTTCGGACATCGAGAGGGTAACATCGCGCACCGCCTCGAGTCGCCGCAGAGGACGGGGGTGGCATTGCAGGCGCACCCACGCGGGTCGTGCCCGGTACGCACGCGTCGCAGCACGTGTTCGAACGCAGCCCGGGCGCCGCGACCAAGCCGCTGCCACGCGGATATCGTCCCCGTCGGGAAGGGGCCCCCGAGGTTCGCGCTCGCCGAGGTCGTGTACCTGTTCGCCTTCGCCAGGCTCGGCCTCCACCTTGGCGTGGACGACCGCAAGAAGATCTACCGGCTGATCGAGGTCGGCGAGATGGCGCGGCGCGGCGCGGTGCGGTCGTGAAGGAGATCGTCGAGGACTATCCGTACCTCGAGGAACAGGACGTCGAGTTCGCGAAGCTTTACGTCACCGCCTATCCTCGCGTCGGGCGTCCGCGTGTCCGCGAAGCTTCTACTCGATGAGAATCTGTCGCCAGCGGCTGCGGTTGCACTGATCGCGGACGGAGTCGACGCGTATCACCTTCGGGATCGCGGCATCCTCGGCTCGACAGATCCGGAGCTACTCGAACGCGCGTACCAGGAAGATCGCGTGCTCGTGACATCGAACGTCGACGACTTCGCCAAGCTCGCGCGAGCGCGAGAGATCCATGATCGTGCTGATCGAGCTCGCGGGCCTCTTGCGTAGTGAACAGATCGAGCTCATCCGCAAGATCGCCGCGGCGATCGGCGAGCACGTTAGCGTCAACCCCGGACTGGTGGCGGGGAGACGTGATCCCCTGCTATGCGTGGATCCGTGACCTACGCGGGACAGCGTCGATGTGCAACCCTCGCGGCGCTGACCGCGTTCGGTGGTGGGTGCGGCCGGATCGGCTTCGATGGGCCGGGGGCCCCCGATGCGCACGTGTGCACGGCGCCGGTACGAGCGATCCCGGCGCCGCCGGAGGGCCCGTGGAGCGCGCCTGCGCTCGTCGTCGAGCTGAGCTCGCCCGAT
>JAYVLW010000125.1:0-4451 GCA_043759315.1 Myxococcales bacterium | reverse complement strand
ACTGTGCTTGCCCGGGCGGTAGGTTGCGGCATGGCGTCTAAGCGTGAGAGGAAGCCGCGGAAGCGGAAGCGGCACCAGCAGATGGAGCTGCTGAACCAGCGCGGCACCGGCAAGGCGCGGCGACCGAGCAAGGCGCGGCGGGGGAAGCGGGGCGAGGAGCCCAGGCGCAAGCGAGGACGGCCCCCGAAAGGGGAGCGGGCCGGCTCGCCGCACAAGCGGCGCGTCTCGTTCAAGGCGAGCGAGCCCGTGCATGTCGTGCTGCGCGTCGAGAAGGCAGTTCGGCCGCTACGGCGGCGGGACATGTACCGGGCGGTTCGCGGAGCGACCCTCGTGGTGGCGTCTCGCGCGGAGTTCCGGATCGTTCACATCTCGATCCAGGGGTCGCACATCCACCTGCTCGTCGAGGCGAGCGGGAAGACGGCGCTCTCGCGCGGCATGCAGGCGTTTCAGATCTCGGCGGCGAAGCGGATGAACGCGGTCGTGAAGAAGGTCGACCCCGAGACGCACCAGATCAGGCGGCGGACGGGCAAGGTGTTCAGCGATCGCTATCACGCCGAGGTGATCACGAGCCGGCGGCAGGCGAGGCACGCGCTCGCATACGTGCTCAACAACTGGCGCAAGCATCGCGAGGACGGCGGGACGAGCTGGAACGTCGATCCGTTCTCATCGGGGATCGCGTTTCGCGGCTGGAAGGTGTTCGCGGACCCGAGCTTCACCTGGTCGGCACCAGCGGGGTACGAGCCGATGATCGTCTGGGAGCCGAAGACCTGGTTGCTGAGTCAGGGCTGGATGCTCTATGGCCGGATCGATTTTCACGAGGTGCCGGGCGCGCCCAGGCGTCGCTCTGGTTCGAATGCAGCGCCGGCTCACCGCTTCGCGGAGGGTTGAGCCGTTCGGCAATACGGCACGGGGACGGCCGACAGCCGCAGCAACCGCTGAATAGTTCGCGCCGTGGCCGCGTACTACAGCAATGCATCGACTCGTCGTGCTCGCGATCTGGGCCACGCCGCTGGCTGCCAGCGGGCAGCCGTCCGCGGTGGACATCCCGGCGTACCTCGCGCACGATCGAGAACTGCTTGCCTCGCAGGCAACTGCGGTCTGCGGGTGCAAGACCCTCGCGTGTGCAAAGAAGCCGATCGACGCGTTCCTCGACTGGGAGCTCGATCACACGCTGATGAAGGGACAGCCGCACTACGCGGCGTACCTCGCGGCGGTCGCAGGCGACGTCGAGCTTGGCCTGCAGCGCGGGATCCTCGAGGACTGCAACACCGCGCTGCTGATGAAGCCGAGGGTCCGCGGGTGCAAGACGGGGTTCGCGCGTGCGGCGAACGCGTTCGCGCGCGAGGCGAAGCGCGTATACGCGCCCTACAAGATGTTCGACTTTCGCGACTTGCCGGAGCCAGGCCAGGAGCCCGCGGGCACGATCGCGGCGGTGCGCGTGCACCCGGGCCGGTCGTGGGCGTTTCGTGCCGTCATCGGTCCGAAGTCGATGGTCAGCGACTTCGGTATCGATCTCCAGCAGATCGGCGATCTGTGGGGCCCGGTCCCGAGCGAGCGAGGTGTGATGGCGGCGCGCAGGGTAGGGTCGGTCATCACGGTCGTCGAGATCCAGAGTGAGCGATGGGGTGACTTCAAGCCCGAGGACCATCCGCTCACGAAGCTGTTCCTTGCGAAGATGATGCCGGCTGGCTCGCGTTGCATGGACTGACGCGACGGCCGCGGCGCGCCGTAGGTCCTCATCCTTGCCGTCGAGGTTCCGCGTAGCGCCTACTCGGAGCTGGGTGGGATGACGAGCGGCGTTGGAAGGCTGATCTCGACGGTCTTGCCGTTCGGGAGCCACGCGGTGAGCTCGGCCTCGATGCCGGCCTCGAGGAACTTCAGCGGCACGTTCTCCACCATGCCGCACATCGTCTGCCCGAGGCGCGCTTCCGACTTGCCGTCCTGCGTCGACGCCGGGAGCGGCAGCACGCGCCACTCGTCGTCGTGGTCGCGGCGCCAGCGCAGCGAGAACGCGATCACCGGCGCGTCGGCGCGGAGGATCGCGAGCTCGCCGATCCGGCGATACGGGCCGAGCCGCGTATCGCGTCCGCGGACGAGCGTCACGCCGACCGTCTCGGGCGCCTTCCAGTCCTTGCTGATCGTGAACGTCGTCTCGACCTCGCCGTAGCGCTGTTTTGCCGTGATGACGAGCTTTCCCGTCTTGTCGCTCCTGATCGTGAGAAACCGGAGCAGACCGTCCTTCGTGCGTACGTCGCGCGTCGCGAACGTCACCGGCTTGCCATCGATCGTCGCGCGGATCCCCAGTGCCGTCGCCTTGGCCTGGCGGTCGCCGTCGTAGTACGAGTCCTCGGCGACCAGTGTGATCGTCGGCCGCACGGGCAGCACCGTGCCGTCGGCGGGCGCGGTATCGGTCTGCGTGCCGCAGTACGGTCCCGCTGCCGCGGTCCGGGCGGCAAGCGTGAGCGCGATCACGACGAGGCGTATGGTCATCCCGGTAGGGACAACATCGCCCGCGCCGAGTTGCTCGATCTCGGTCTCTCACGGCATACACCAGGCACGAACGCCGACCTCACCCACTCACCCACGCGAGGTATTCGCGAGCTTTGCGCATCGCCTCTCGATGATCGTGCATGCCGGCCGACGAGCACCCGACGCGGTTTGTTATCGTGACCACGATGGCAAAGGCGAAGAAGGCGACGGCAAAGCCGGCGGTGAAGAAGAAGCGGGTGGCGAAGCGTACGGCGCGACGGGCGAAGCCGACGGCGAGAGCCAAGAAGCCGAACAAGGTGGCCCCGACGAAGGCGCGCGCCCCGGCACGGGCTGCGCCGAAGGCGAAGCCTGCGCCGAGAGCGAAACTGGCGCCGACGGTGAAGCCCGCGCCGAAGGCAGCTCGCGCGGTCGCCGATCCGTGGCGCGAGCGGCTCCGCGCCGCCGTCCTCGCGACCGGTCCCGACTTCGCCGGCTATCTGCGCGGCCTCGGCGCGAGCGGCTGGGAACACGCAGATGCAGCGGAGCTCGCGGGCCTCGAGCGATGGGGCACCCGGCTCGCGAATAGCGATCGCATGGCGGGCATCGGCGCGCTGGTGCGCACCGCGCAGCACGGGTATCCGATGGCGATCGCGGCCGGCGGCATCGGCCTCGAGAACATGGGCTTCCACGCATCGGAGGGGTCGATGGACGGCGCGCCCGTGGAGACGCAGATCGCGCTGGCCGCCGCGTGGCTCGATGCACCCGATCGCGCGCACCTGGCCGCGGTCGCCGGCGGCAACGATCCCTCGCGCCAGCTCCAGATCTGGGACGACGATCTGAGGCCGCCCGACGATCGCGCGCACTGGTGGTACTCCGACGTCGGCCAGTGCTGCGGCCATGCGATCACGCAGGCGACGGGCAACCCGCGCGGGGACAGCTACTACGAGTGGCCGCCGGAGACCTGCGTGGGGCGCGGGCTCGTGATCGCGGTGCGCGGGCTGCGCCAGAAGGGCGCGAACCTCGATGCGATCCTCGCCGGCGTGCGCGCCGCGCTGGTGGCGTGATGTGCTGCTTCTCGGTGGCTACACCGATCGGCCTGATCGCGCGTCTGTTCCAGAGACCCGTGCATGTCTCGGCGACGAACATCCTCGCGCGCATGGTGTCGCCCGGCATCCAGGGCCTCGCCTACTCGATGAACCTCGAGACGACCCAGGAGCTCGCGATGGTGCTCCCACTTCCCGTGGTGCCGAGCTCCGGCGACGACGCTGTGACGTTCGTGGATCTCTCGAAGGACCACAACATGTTCGGTCACCTCGCGATGCTGTTCGAGGTGATGCAACCTCTCGCGCGCAAGGGCGGCCTCCAGATGCGGCTGTCTGCGCCGAAGCGCCTCGTTGTGCATCAGGTCGGGTCGTTCATCGCATCGTACGTGCCGACACGCGCGGACTTCTCGCGCCTCGATCCGCGGTTCCGACTTCCCGACGTGTTGTTCGACGCCGTGCCGCACTACGCCGACTATGGATTTGCCGTGTTCCAGCTCGCACCGGGCAAGGTCACCGTGCATCCGATGGCGCTTCGGTTTCCGACCCGCGCGCCCGACAAGCTGTTCTGCCCGACCGTGCACGTCCACGATGGCCGGTTCCACCCGAAGGCGAAGTTCGACCACGCGCTCTACTACCAGACGCCGCGCTGCACGAAGGCCGGCGATACGATGCCGTTCGCGATGTTCGAGGGTGACAGCCTCGGATGGTCCACGCCAACGAAGGACTACGAGGGGTTGGTCATTCCGCAGCAGGCGATGCTGCGCCGCACGCTGCACGGCAAGCTCGCGAACGAAGACACCTGGATCGCCGCGTAGTCGGGGTTCGTGATCGCGACGCGAGGGTTCGCGCCGATCGCACCGCGCATCTTGCGACGAGGTGATCATCGAAGTAGCTCGCTGATGGTCAGGGGATCACGACGCGCGCGACGAACAGATCCAC
>JAYVLW010000124.1:0-8638 GCA_043759315.1 Myxococcales bacterium | reverse complement strand
TCCCCCGTGCGCTCGCGCTCGGGTTCCTTCTGATCGCCGCCTGCGATACGGCGGCGGATCGCTCGACGTCGTGGTCGTACATCCACGCGTCCATCGTGCGGCCCAGCTGTACGAGCTCGGCGTGTCACAGCAAGCTCGGCGCGCAGGCCGGCGTCGACCTCTCGACGCCGGATGCGGCGTACCTGCTGTTCACCGGCCGCGGCTGCGATGCGCCCGACGTCGCCGGCTCGCCCGCGGGGAACTTCGTGCGCCCGGGTCACCCCGAAGCCTCGAAGCTCGTCTACCTGCTGCGCGGCGAAGGCGGCTCGATCATGCCGCCCGACGTGCCGTTGCCGGACGTGGAGATCGAGATCATCGAGCGCTGGATCCTCGAGGGCGCCACGTGCGATTGACCTGGCTCGCGCTCGTCGTCGTCGGTGCGATCGCGATTGCGCCGACCAGCGCCAGCGCCTACCCCCAGTTCCAGCCCGCGCTCGGCTGGGGCCGCTGCTCGTCATGTCACTTCTCGCCCGCGGGGGGCGGCCTGCTCAACGACGTCGGGCGCGACGAAGCCGGGGAGACGCTGAGCGGCCGCGGCGATGGCAAGTTCCTCCACGGCGGGGTCGAGCTACCCTCGTGGCTCCAGCTCGGCGGCGACTTCCGGACCGCCCTGTTGGCCAAGCAGCTCGCCGGCCGCGATCCGTCGCTGAACGCGTTCCCGATGCAGGCCGACACGTACACGCGGATCGCGGCGGGTCCGATCTCGCTCAACATCACGCTCGGCCTCAACGGCGCCGCGCGCGGGCGCGTGGAGGGCGCCGGCCCGCTGACCTATCTCGCCTCGCGCCAGCACTACCTGATGTACGAGAGCGCGAGTGGATCCACCACGGTGCGCGCGGGCCGCTTCTTTCCAGTCTTCGGTGCGCGCACGCAGGATCACACCGCTTACCCCCGCCGCTATCTCGATCAGGGAACGCTCGAGGAACCCTACGCAGTCGAGGTCGGCGCCAACGGCAAGGGCTGGGAGGGCTACGTGGCCGGCTTCCTCGGCAATCCGGTTCCGCTGACCGGATCGGGTGCGAAGGCGACGGGCGGCACCGCGTACTACGAGCGTCAGTTCGGGAGCTCCGTGGTCGCCGGCAACGCGCGGTTCGCGATGACCGGCGACGATCGCCGCGTGCTGCTCGGCGCGATCGCGAAGCACTGGCTCGAGAAGCCGGGCATGATGCTGATCGGCGAGCTCGCCCTGCAGCGCCAGAGCTTCGCGGTCGGCGGCACCACGCGCCTCCAGCTCCTGGGCTTCGCGCAGGTGACCAAGATGATCATGCCCGGCTACATGATCGGCGCGACCCTCCAGCGCTGGGATCCAGATCTCTCGCTGCGCGGCGCATCCCGCAACGCACTCCAGCTCGACGTCCAGGTGTTCCCGTACGCGCACGTCGAGCTGCACCTGCTCACCCGCCTCGAGGCGACGGGTGGAGACACGACCCACCCCGACCGCCTCGGACTCCTGCAGCTACACTACACCCTGTGATCGCCCGCATCGCCACCTCCCTGTTCGCGGCCGTCCTCGCCCTCGGCGGGTGCGGTCTCGACGATCCTCCGGCGCAGCCGAGCTGGCAGGTCGACGTGATGCCGGTGCTGGCCGCGAACTGCGTGCGCTGTCACTCGTACCCGACGCTCGGCTTCGCGGCGTTCGGGCTGCGGCTCGATTCGTACGATCCCGTCGAGGTCGTCGCGTACGATGCTCCGATCTCGGGTGCTGCGGACAACGCGACGCTGATCGCCCAGCGGATCACGAAGAGCAAGTACCGGCCCACGGAGACCGTCATGCCGCCGGGCCGCACCCTGGGAGATCGCGAGATCACGATCCTCCGCACCTGGGCCGGGCTCGTCGACGGCTCGATGAAGGCACCACGCGGTGAAGGCCGCCCCGATAACGCACCTCCCGAGCTGACGGTGAGCGAGCTCGGACGCGCGGGATCGATCGTCACCTTCAGCTACGAGCTGCGCGACCCCGATCGGGATCTGGTCGTCGGTAGCCTGCGCGGTCCCCGGCGCAAGGGCGCGCAGCTGGTCACCGGGGTGATCGCGGATCTGGTCTCGGGCCGCGACACGTTCACCGTGGACCTGACCGGGATCCCCGCCGGGAGCTACGAGCTCGTCGCGCGGCTCGACGACGGCGCCGACATCGACGGCCCCGACGGAACCGCCGACTACGTCGAGGTCTCCGTCGGCATGATGGTGGTGCCGTGAACCGGCTCGTCCTCGCGGGCGTGCTCCTCGCGGCGTGCGGCGACGCGGTCTCGCCGCCCGATCTCGGCGACTACCAGAGCTGGCACCGCGTCGACACGTTCGGGAACATCCCGGGGCATGGCGACACGTACCGGATCATCTACGTCAACGACATCGCGCGCACGAGCGGCACCACCGAGCGCGACGCGACGCTCGTCAAGGAAGTCCACGCCAACAACAACGGCGAGCCCGGCGAGCTGCGGATCATCGAGATCATGCGCAAGATCACCCCGGGGACGGATCCCGACGACGAGGGCGGCTGGCTGTTCACGAAGATGCCAGCCGGCGGCGGCGGAGAGGTCCACAGCGACCTGTGCTGGAGCCGCTGCCATCGTCAAGCGCCGTACGCGGGCGCCTGGTTCGACTACACGAGGTGACAACAAAGCCAACCATGATATCTTTGTTGTCATGGTGCAGACCCCGCGAAAGTCGCTGTTCCTGCGCAATGTCCCCTCGGAGCTCGTGCGGGAGGCCAAGACCGCCGCGGCACGTCGTGGCGAGCCGCTGGCAACGATCGTCGCAGAGGCGCTCGCAACGTCATTGGGCGTCGACGGCGGGGCACCGAACCATCCGGAAACGCTCGATGCTGACATGGCGTGGTACGTCGCCAACCACCCCACGCTCCTGAACCAATACCGGGGTCAATATCTGGCGATCATCGACGGGCGCGTCGTCGATCATGGTCGCGATTTCAATGCCGTCGCCGCGCGCGTGTTCAAGCGGTACGGGAACCGCAGCATCTACATGCCTCGTGTGGTCTCCGTGCCCGACGAGGTGCGCGTCCGATCACCAAGACGTTCGAAGCCGTGACCGGACGCTTCGCGTACGATCCCGGCCTCTCCCCACCCGCGCCCATGGTTCCCGTGCGGGTCTCGGCACCGGTCGGAGATCGAGCGCTGCTCGTCCCGATGGTCGTCGATAGTGGAGCTGACTGCACTCTGGTGCCGGCCGCTACCGTCCGCCAGCTCGGGCTCCCGCAGATCGATGCCATCGGTCTCACCGGCGTGGGCGGCGCCAGGCGCCTCGCGCCCGTGCACGCCGCCGTCGTGGAACTCGGAGGCCTGCGCGTGATGGCGCGTGTGGTGGCGTTCCTCGACGAAGCGATCCTCGGCCGAGACATCCTGAATCAGCTCGTCGTCGTTCTCGACGGGCCCAAGCTCGAGATCTCTGTCGCAAACCGCCGTGCGCGTCGAAAGCGAGCACGGTAGCTGGACCTGCGCGTCACGCCCGAACGCCAGCGAGCGGCTTGGTGCCGTCGTCGCCGAACGTGGCGAGATCGAGCCCGAGCCCGCCGGCGATCGCGATGAACAGATCCGCGACCGGAGGTCCGCCGGTGTAACGACGGTGAACGCCGGTGGCGATCGAGCCGCCACCACCACCCGCGACCACGATCGGCATGTTGGTGTGGCGATGCGCATCGCCGTCCTCGATCTCGCTCGAGCAGAACACGAGCGAGTTATCGAGCGCGGTCACGCCGTTGCCGTCGTCGATCGCCTTCAGCTTGCCGAGCAGGTAGGCGAGCTCGCCGATCTCCCACGTGTTGATCTGCGTGAGCTTGGCGAGGTTCGTGGTGTTGCCCATGTGGTGGGACAGCTCGTGGTGCGATTCGGCGATGCCGATCTGCGGGTGCGTGTTGCCCGACCCGGCGTTGCCGAGCATGAACGTGACGACGCGTGTGAGATCGCACTCGAACGCGATCGCGATGAGATCGATCATGGCTCGCGAGCGCTGCGCGAAGGTCAGGCCCGACGGCGGCCTCGCGCCCGGCTTGCACACCCTCACCGGCTTCGCGATCCGAGCCTCCAGCTCGCGCACGGCGGTCAGGTACTCGTCGAGCTTCGCCTGGTCCGTGCGCCCGAGCTTCGTGCGCAGCGAGGTCGCATCCTCGAGCGCGCCGTCGAGCACGCTGGTCCGGTAGACCTTGCGCCGCATGATCTCCGCGGCGGACGCATCCGGGTCGTAACCCGCGAACAGGCGGTCGAACACCGCCGTGGGATTGGTCTGTTTCGGCAGTGGGCTCTGCGGCCCCGCCCACGCGATGCTCCGCGCGTACGCGCAGCTGTAGCCGGTGTCGCAATCGCCGACGGCCGCGCCGCCATCGGTGCCGAGCTCGAGCGATGGCAGCGGGAGGCCCTCGGAGAGCTTCTTCGCGAGCAGCTGATCCAGCGAGACCCCGTTCGCGATGTCGGCGCCGGTGGTCTTCTTGACGTGGGTCGCGGTGAGAAACGCCCCCGTGCCCGCCGCGTGATCCCCGCCGCCATCGGACCGCCCCGGCTTGTTGTCGACGCCGGTCAGCACGAGGACCTTGTCCTTGTACGTCTGCAGCGGCGTGAGGATCGGCGACGTCCAGGCCGCGCCTTCCGCGGCGGGCGTCCAGTCGCTCATCACGATCCCGCACGGCAGGTAGAACCCGACGAACCGGCGCGGCACCACGGGATCGGCGCCACGCGCGACGCGCGACTTCAGCGACGCGAGGAACGGCAGCGCGATCATCGCGCCCGCGCCTCCGAGGAACTTGCGGCGATTCATGGCTCACCTCGACGCGAGACGAAGAAGGGATCGGTGACGATGTCGACCAGCAGGTCGCGCAGGTGGTACCCGCGATCAATGAAGCGCTCGGTCAGCGCATCGATGTGCTCGATCGCCTCGATGCGGAACGGCGACCGTCCCGTGTACGTGTAGAGCTTCTGCACCATGCAGCGGTAGACGCCGGGGTTGGCGGCCAGCTGCTGGGTCATCTCGATCGCGCCGTCGAACACGGTGCCGTCGGTGAGCTCGCCGTTCGCGTTGATCGGGAACCCCGCATCGGCGGTGCGGAAGTGCCCGATCGCATCGAAGTTATCGAGGCCGAACCCGATCGGGTCCATCGAGCGATGGCAGCTCGCGCAGATCGGATTCGAGCGATGCGCCTCGAGCCGATCGCGGATCGAGCCCGTGGACATCATGCCGTCCGGCAGACCTTCGACGCCCGGCGGTGGTGGTCGCGGCGGCGTGCACAACAGGTTGTCGAGGACCCACTTCCCGCGCAGCACCGGCGAGGTGCGCTTGGGACGCGACGTCACGCGCAGGAAGCTGCCCTGCGTGAGGAAGCCGCGGCGCGGCGAGTCCGCGAGCGACACGCGCACGAGGTCGGTCGGCGAGCTCACGGCCGGGAGGCCATAGAACGCGGCGAGCCGATCGTTCACGTAGGTGAAGTCCGCGACGAGGAACTGATCCATCGGCACGTCCTCGCTGAGGAACGCCTGGAAGTAGCGGCGCGTCTCGGCGCGCATCGCGGCCTCGAGCTCCTCGTCGTAGTCGGGGAACAGCGTGTAGTCCGGGTCCTGGTCGCCGAGCGCGCGGGTGAACAGCCACTGCCCGGCGAAGTTATCCGTCAGCGCGATCGCCTTGGGATCGTCGAGCATGCGCTGCGCCTGGCGCTCGAGCTCCTTCGGGTCCGAGGCAAGCTTTCCGGATTCAGCCGACGCGAACAGATCGGCATCGGGCATCGAGCTCCACAAGTAGTACGAGAGTCGCGTCGCCAGCTCCCATCCGGAGAGCGGCCGCGGCGTCGCCGAATTCGGCTCCGGATCCACTTCGACGCGGAACACGAAGTGCGGCGACACGAGCACGCGTTGCAGCGCGAGCCGGAGCCCGGCCTCGGCGGTATCGCCCTGCGAGCGCGCGAGCTCGACGAGCGTGGCCAGCTTCGCGACCTCGTCGTCGGTCGGCGGCCGACGCCACGCGCGCTTGGCGAACTGCGACAGGATCACCTGCTGGCACTCGGGCTTGTCGAGCTCGTCGCACACGAGGATCGACTTGCGGCGGGCGCCGTCGATCTGCGGACCATCGAGCGGGCCGGTGACGGAGACGTAGTCGACCCACACGTTGCGGTCGGCCATCGTCGCCATGTCGTAGAAGTCGTTGATGAACGAGACCGTGATGACGGACGTGCCCGCCGGCAGCGACACGGTCCGATCGTAGATCGCGGGGTTCGCCTGGACCGCGGTCACGTCGACGATGATCGCCGCGGCGTTCGGGACCTCGATCGAGAGCCGCGCCGGATCGGGGCCGGCCTGCTGGCCATAGGCGCGCGTGGAGATCCGGTACATCCCCGCGACCGGGACCTGCACGTTGATCGACGCACTGCCGTTCGAGAAGAACAACCAGCCGCCGGCGGAGGCGGTGCCCGAGGCGGCCTCGCCCATCAGCTCGAACGGCTGCGTCGTCGATCCGGTGGTCACGGCGAGCGTATCGGCGATCAGCGCCTCGGCCGCACCCTCGTAGAGCTCGAGCGAGAGCGGCGAGAGCCGAAGCACGTCTGCGACGTTGTCGAAGCCGTAGCCGCGATCATCCGCCGGGAAGTCGTTCGCCGGCTTAAGGGTCGTTCCGAGCAGGTCGCGGACCGTGTTGTTGTACTCGGCGTTGTTGAGGCGATGCAGCGTGACCCGGCCGGGGTCCCCGTCCTGGTCGCTCCCACCACAAGCCGCGAGGAGGGCCGAGAGCCCCATCAGGGCGATCGCGCGCATGCCGCACCATATCCCGGCTGAGCTTCAAGATGGCGCGAAAGTGCCGCGCGTGTAGGTGGATGCAGCACCCGAGCATCGAGCGGGGTACGATGCGCGCCGCGTGGGCACGCTCTACCTGATCCGGCACGGCCAGGCCTCGTACGGACAGGCCGACTACGATCGGCTGTCGTCACGCGGCGAGCAGCAAGCGCGCGCGGTGGGCCAGTGGCTCGCGACCAGGGGCATCTCCGGACTGTTCACCGGGCCACATCGCCGCCAGGTGCAGACCGGTGCCTTCGCGATCGAAGGCGCGCAGGCCGCGGGAGCGACCCTGCCCGCGCCGCACGAGCTGCTCGAGCTCTCCGAGTATCCGGCGTTCGAGATGCTGCAGCACCTCGTGCCGCGCCTTGTCGCCGAGGATCCGAAGTTCGAGGCGCTGAAGACTGCCCCCACCCCGCGCCTGCTCGACGAGGCGTTCCACACGATCCTCTCGAAGTGGGCGAGCGACGAGTGGGTCGTCGATGGCGTGGAGCGAGTCAGCGAGTTCGTCGCGCGCGTGCGCGCCGGCCTCACGCGCGTGCTCGCGTCGGCGGCATCGGGTGCGAAGCTCGCGTGCGTCACCTCCGCGGGTCCGATCGGCGTCGCGGTCGGGCTGACGTTCGGCATTCCGGAAGCGCGCATGGTCCGCACCAGCATCGTGATCCGCAATGCATCGATCACCGAGCTCCGGTTCCGCACGCAGGACTTCACGCGCCACGCCGCGTGGAAGCCCGAACAGGTCTCGCTCGTCACCTTCAACGTCACCGCTCATCTTCCCGACGAGCTGCACTCCGAACGGTAGGTCACCCATGGACTTCGATCCGCCCGCATCCATCCGCCCTCTCCTCGAGAACATCGAGAAGTTCGTCGCTACCGTGATCATGCCCGTCGAGGCCGAGGTCATGGAGAAGGGGTTCGTCGCCTCGACCGCACGCCTTGCCGAGCTGCGCGCGCAGGTCAAGGCCGCCGGGATGTGGGCCCCGTCCCTCCCGAAGGACGTCGGCGGGCTCGGCCTCTCGCTCGTCGAGCACGGCCTCGTCTCCGAGCGCCTCGGCCGCACGCCGCTCGGCCACTACGTGTTCGGCTGCCAGGCGCCCGACGCCGGCAACCTCGAGATCCTGCACAAGTACGGCACGGCCGAGCAGAAGGCGAAGTGGCTCGAGCCGCTCGCGCGCGGCGACATCCGCTCGTGCTTCTCGATGACCGAGCCGGAGAACCCGGGCTCGAACCCGACGATCCTGTCCTGCGAGGCGCGCAAGGACGGCACCGACTACATCATCAACGGCCACAAGTGGTTCACGACCGCCGCCGACGGCGCGGCGTTCGCGATCGTGATGGCGGTGACGAACCCCGAGGCATCGGCGCACGCCAGGGCATCGATGATCATCGTCCCCACCGACACGCCCGGCTTCGAGCTCGCGCGCAACATCAAGATCATGGGCGACGCCGGCGAGGGCTACGGGTCACACGGCGAGATCTGGTACCGCGACGTGCGCGTGCCGCAGGCGAACCGCCTCGGCCCCGAAGGCGCGGGCTTCCTGATCGCGCAGGAGCGGCTGGGGCCCGGCCGCATCCACCACTGCATGCGCTGGATCGGCATCTGCGAGCGCGTGTTCGACACGATGTGCAACCACCTCACCCGCCGCAAGATCGATGCGGACAAGACGCTCGCCACGCGGCAGATCGCGCAGGCGTGGGTCGCGGAGGCGCGCGCCGAGATCAACGCATCGCGCCTGATGGTGCTCCACGCGGCGTGGACGATCGAGAACAAGGGCTTCGATCGCGCGCGCGACGAGGTCTCGATGATCAAGTTCTACGTCGCGAACGTGATGCTGCAG
>JAYVLW010000123.1:0-7331 GCA_043759315.1 Myxococcales bacterium | reverse complement strand
GTGTTCTATCTGTCCACGCCTCCCTCGCAGTTCCCGATCATCCTCGAGAAGCTCCACAAGCATCAGCTGATCGATCGCACGCAGCAGCGCGGCGCCGATGCCTCGTGCAGGGTGATCGTCGAGAAGCCGTTCGGTCATGACCTCGCGAGCGCCCGCGCGCTGAACGAGATGATCGGCACGTACCTCACCGAGTCTCAGATCTATCGGATCGATCACTACCTCGGCAAAGAGACCGTCCAGAACATCCTCGTGCTGCGGTTCGGCAACTCGATCTTCGAGCCGCTGTGGAACCGCAACCACATCGACTACATCGAGATCACCGCCGCCGAGTCGATCGGCATCGAAGGGCGCGGTGCGTTCTACGAAGCGACCGGCGTGGTCCGCGACATCATCCAGAACCACCTCCTGCAGGTCCTGTCGCTCGTGACGATGGAGGTGCCCGCCTCGTTCGCCGCGGATGATATTCGCGACGAGAAATCGCAGGTCCTGCGCTCGGTGCGCAACCTGACGCTCAACGAGGTCGCGAACGATTGCGTGCGCGGTCAATACAAGGGCTATCGCGACGAGCCCGGCGTGGCGCCCGGCTCGCAAACGCCGACGTACGCGGCGATGCGGCTGATGATCGACAGCTGGCGCTGGCAGGGCGTGCCGTTCTATCTCCGCGCGGGCAAGAAGATGACGGAGCGGCTGACCGAGGTGAACATCCACTTCAAGAAGGTGCCGCTCGTGCTGTTCAAGGAGGAGGCGGCCGGCAGCGTGCTCCAGCACGCGGTGCTCACGCTGAGAATCCAGCCGCACGAGGGCATCTCGCTGCGGTTCGTGGCGAAGGTTCCCGGCGAGAACATCTCCGTCGGTAACGTGCTCATGACGATGAGCTACGCAGATGCGTTCAAGCGCCCGATCTCCGAGGCGTACGAGCGCTTGCTCCTCGATTGCATGCGCGGCGACGCCACGCTGTTCAATCGCCGCGACTCCGTCGACCGCGCGTGGGAGCTGATCCAGCCCGTGCTGCAGGTGTGGGAGGCAACGCCCGGCGTGCTGCCCTACGACCCCGGCAGCGCGGGTCCTGCGGCCGCGGACGACATGATGAAGCGTGATGGTCGCGCGTGGCGCGAGCTCGTCGCCACACCCGAAGGCTGATGCATCCGCTGCTCTACGAGGCGTTCGCGCGCATCTGGCTCGCCGAGAGCGGTGCGCGCTCGCTCGCGAACATCCCCGACGCGGTGCTCGACCGGCTCGCCGCCGCGGGCTTCGATCACCTGTGGCTGATGGGCGTGTGGACCATCGGTACCATCGGTCCCGAGATCGCGCGGCAGCATGCGGGCGTACGGCACGACCTCGACGTGATGCTCCCGGAGTGGACCGCCTCCGATGTCATCGGATCGCCGTACGCGATCGCGCGGTACGCCGTGGATCCGGGACTGGGGGGTGACGCGGCGCTCGCCACGCTGCGGGCGCGCCTCGCCGCGCGCGGGATCCGGCTGATCCTCGACTTCGTTCCGAATCACACGGCGCGCGACCATCACTGGGTCCGCGACTCGCCCGAGCTCTACGTCCACGAGGCCGACGGCTCGGTCGCGTGCGGCAAGGATCCCTTCTTCCCGCCGTGGACGGACACCGCCCAGCTCGACCACCGCGTTGCCAGCACGCGCGAGCGCCTGATCGCCACGCTGCTCGAGATCGCTGATCGCGCCGATGGCGTGCGCTGCGACATGAGCATGCTCGTCCTCCCGGAGATCTTCGCGCGAACGTGGGCACACCTGCCGCCCGATCCGCACCAGGCGCTCGCGCGCGGCCAGTTCTGGGCCGACGCGATCGATGCCGTGCGCGCGCTGCACCCGGAGTTCACGTTCGCCGCCGAGGTGTACTGGGATCTCGAGCGACGACTCCAGCGCCTCGGCTTCGACTTCACGTACGACAAGGCGCTCTACGATCGCCTGCTCCACGGCGACGCCGAGTCGATCCGCGCACACCTCGGCGCGGACTCCGAGTACCAGATGCGCTCGGTCCGCTTCGTCGAGAACCACGACGAGCCACGCATCGCGCACGAGCTGGCTCCGGCACGCCGCGCCGCCGCACTCGTGATCGCGATGACCCTTCCGGGCATGCGCTTGATCCACGACGGCCAGATCGAAGGTCGACGGGTCCGCACGTCGGTCCATCTCGGAGCGCGGGTCGCCGAGGCGCCCGACCCCGCGGCGATTCTGCTCCACGACACCCTGTTCCGGGTGCTCCGCTTGCCGGCGCTCCGCGAAGGAGCGTTTCGCCTGCTCTCGACGACTGGGTCGATCGTCGCGCATCGCTGGGAGCATCGGCTCGGCTCGGTGCTCGTGGCGGTCAACTACAGCGACGTCGAGGCCGCGGGGGCGTTCTCCGTCGAGCTGCACGGGATCGACGGGCGCCAGGTCGTGCTGCACGACCGGATGAGCGGCATCGACTACGCGCGCGATGGCACGGAGCTCGTCGATCCGGCGCGTGGCCTGTTCGTCAAGCTCGCCCCGTGGCAAGCCCACGTCTTCGAGCTGCGTTAGCACCGCGGCGTCAGCTCCGGCGAAGACTCAGCACGTCATGAGGATCGATCGTGGTGCGCAGCGACTCCACGAACCGTGCCGTTGCGACATCTCCGGCGGGGACGAGCGAGTGCGATTGGATGCCGCCCCGAAACGGCGGATAGCCGCGATCGACGAGCTGACCGAACAGACGATCGTGACACGCGCGTGCACGCTCATCTTCGCCCGCCACATCGCGATCGTAGGCGAGCGAGACCACCAGGGAGAGTGCTCGCTCGGTCACGCCGAGAAGCGCGAGGCTGGGTTCGAAGCCAGCCGCGGTTAGCTCGGCCTCCACGTGGCGGCTGACGTCGCTCGCGGCTCCCCCGAGGAACGGCATGCTGTGGCTCAGCCACAGGAAGCCGCAACGGTCGAGATCGGGATCATCCCCGACGGCGCAGCGCTTACGCCAGTACATGCTCGCGACGTTGCGATCGTGGGGGACTCCGAGACCGGGGCCGCACACGTCGGGCTCCACCGACAGGGGATCCTCTGGGCCTTCGTGGAACTCGATCCTCGCCGTGGGAGCGAGCGCGTCGGCGACGACATCGCGCAGGGCCGCGCCGTGGGCACGGCTCGCACCGTAGAGCGAGACCGTACCGTTCCATCGGCCGAGGTTGGCTGTCTGTCGGAGCGTGGCCCGCAGCTGCGGCGGCAAGGGCGTGACACCGCCGGCTTCCTCCCACGGATACCGGGTCACGAGCGCGAGCGCTTTGATGTCGTTCCACAGCGGCACCGTCGTGGTTGCAACGCCGCTCAACCGCAGGCAACGAAGTGCATCGACGATCGCCGGTAGCTGGAGCTCGTCGTCGATCGTGAACGCGGCGAGCTGAAAGTGCGCCGGGTACGGAGTCAGCCACACCGTCATGCGGGTGACGATGCCCAGGCCTGACTGGCTGAACAGGCCGTCGAGCGACGCGCCCACGCCCCAGCGAGAGATCGGAGCGCTGGAATTGCCCGCAAACCGCGCGAATCCCGTGTGGACGCACTCGCCTGTCGGCAGCACGACCTCGAGCCCGCACACGTGCGCGAAGCGATCGCCTCGCGGTCCCGAGCCATCGCCGCGCTCGAGGGCATTGGCCACGACACTTCCCGCCGCCGGACCGCCGGTGACGCTGGCAAACACGCGCGCACGGCATTCGCGCAGAAACGACGCGAGCTGCCCGAACGTGACGCCGGGCTCCACCGTGACGTACGCGAGCCGTTCATCGAAATCCACGATGCGATCGAGGCGGCCGAGGTCGAGAATCGCGGCGGCGCGAGCGGGTGCTCGCGAGCCATATCCCCAGTTTCGTCCGCCGCTGATCACGTGAAGGGGCACGTGATGTTCGTGGGCGATCCGGACGCAGATCTGGACCTGTGCGCGATCCGCCGGGCGAAGGATCGCGAGAACGACGGCGTCGGTCGCGAAGGTCGTCGTGGCGGCTCGCACGCGAGCCGGGTCATCGAGGATCACGTGCGCCGCGCCGATCGCGTCCTGCCACCGGGCGACCACGTCCGCGTGCAGCGGTGGGACCATCGAGCAACCATGCCATACTGACCGTCATGGAGGTCTCGCCGGAGCGCCTACTCGGATTGTTCGCCCGCGCCATCGATCCACGCGACCAACACGTGCTCCGGGCGCGGGCCCTTCTCGAACGCGCGATCCGGCAGCGCTGGGCAGATGGCCTGCTCAATCAACAGGCGAACCCGAGCTTCGGATCGTCTCTTGGCTCCACCGAGATCGAGCGCCTGATGCGCCCGCCGAAGCCGACCGTCGATACGGTGGCGGACCATACCTACGACCGAGACACCCCCGTCGGCGAGCTCGCCTTGCTGCTCTACATGCGACCGACGGAGGCCGACATGCTGGCCGTCCTCCTCGCCTGCGAGACCGATCCCGCATCCGCGCGCCTCGCGGCGTACCTCGCCGGCACGCCCAATAGCGCGGCGCTGACCGTGGATACGCTGTTCGAGATCGTGTACCGCCCGCGCGTCACGTCGCTCTCCGACGCGTCGGCGTTGCTCTACATCGATCTTGCACCAGACCACGCCGCGCGTCGGTTGCGCTTCTTGCTCGTCGAAGGGGCGGATTCGCGACCGTTTCTCGCCCAGACCGTCCGGCTCCATCCTCGACTGACGAGCTGGCTGCTCGGGCGGCGAGCGCTCGATCACGAGCTTGATTCGCGCGCCGTGTTGCTCCCTCCGGAGCCTCCGATCGAGGCTCCGGATCCCGCCCTGGTCGAGCTCGCGACGGGTGTCATCGAGCACGGTCGACAGCTGCTGTCGATCCGCGGCGTGACCGGCTCGGGCCGCGAGTTGTTGCTGCGCGCGACCACGTTTGCGCAGGGCCGACCGCTGTTGGTCGTGTCGGGCCGTGGTCTCGATCCGGCCCTGGTCACCGCCGCGTTTCGCGAAGCGGTGCTGCAGGATGCCGTCCTCGCTTTCCGTGACGCGGACGACGCCTTCACCGGCGAAGGCCTGCAACGGCTGCGCGAGTGCCTCTCGGCGTTTCCTGCGACGGTCGCGATGATCGGCCTCGACAGCGCGGCCGCATCGGTCAGTGCGTTGCGAACGACCATCGATGTGGAGGTGCCGGTGCCGCCGCGTGCGGAGCGCATGCGGCTGTGGCAACGGCACCTCGGGCCAGCAGCGCTCGCGGAAGAAGACTGGCGCGAGATCTCGGGTCTCTACAACCTCGGGATCGGCGGCATCATCCGGGCGTGCGACACGGCCCGCGAGCTCGCCGCGTCCGACCGGGCTCCGACGGCGCGCGAACACATCACCCGGGCACTTCGCCTCATGTTCGAGACCGATCTGGCGGCGGTCGCGCGTCGCGTCGAGGTCTCGCAGACCTGGGACGATGTCGTGCTCCCCAACGATATCGTCGAATCCGTTCGAGCGCTGACCGACCGGATCGCGTTTCGCAACGAGGTCCTCGGGGACTGGGGGTTCGCCCGCAAGGTCGGAAAGGGCCTCGGGCTGACGGCACTGTTCTCCGGACCTCCGGGGACGGGCAAGTCCATGGTCGCGGGTCTGATCGCGCGCAAGCTCGGGCTCGATCTCTACGTGATCGATCTGTCGCGGATCATGTCGAAGTGGATCGGCGAGACGGAGAAGAACCTCGGGCGCGCGTTCGATGCCGCCGAGGCAGGACACGTGCTGCTGCTGTTCGACGAGGCGGACACCGTGCTCGGCAAGCGCACGACGAACATGCAGAGCGCCAACGATCGGCACGCGAACCTCGAGACCAACTTCATCCTCAGCCGGCTCGAGCAGTTTCAAGGAATCGCGATCTTCACGACCAACATTCCCTCGGCGATCGACGAGGCGATCATGCGGCGGATGTCGGCGCATATCGCGTTCCCGTTCCCCGACGCCGAGGCCCGGGCCGAGCTCTGGCGACGGATGATCCCGAGCGAGACGCCCGTCGCGGGCAAGCTGGATTTCGTCAAGCTCGCCAGGGACTTCGAGCTCACCGGTGGCTACATCCGGAACGTCGTGCTCCGCGCGGCCTACCTCGCGGCGCGGGAGCGCTCCGCCCTTGGTCCGACCCATTTCGAGCGGGCGGTGCGCGGGGAGTACGGCGAGCGCGGTGCGTTGACTGTAGGCGGAAGGCTCACATGATGTTTTTTGCGGCCTGATCGAGGGAGAGTCAGGCCGCGACTTCCGTAAACTGAGGAAGCCCATGTTCGACACACCTGCGCTCAAAGGGAACGACGCCGAAGGCCTTACCCAGGGGATGGACGGTGGAGCGGCCGGGGCCGAGCTCGGCGCTGCCAGTCCGGCGCCGCAAGGGCCCGGCGACGTCGCGGGCGATGGCATAAGCGAGGGCGGCGAGGAAGTTCCGCACCGCGCCGCGATGGAGAAGTCGTTCGGCATGGACCTCGGTCACGTCCGCGCCCACACCGGCAAGAAGGCGCAGCAGGCGTCCGGGAAGCTCGGCGCTCACGCCTACGCCGTCGGTAACAACGTCGCGTTCGGCCGATCGAACCCCGACCCATCGCTGGTCGCGCACGAGCTGACGCACGTCGCTCAGCAAGACGGCGGAGGCGCTGGCGGAGGCGGTGGCGGCGGTGCCGGTGCCGGCGGTGCCGGTCCCCAGATGAAGTCGTCCGATGCGGCGATCGACAAGTCAGGCGAGCCGGAGGCCGAGAAGGTCGAGGCCGCGGTCAAGTCCGGTCAGCCGGCGAGCGCTGCGCTCGACGGTGGTGTCGCCAAGGGTGGTGGGCCGGCCCTCAAGGCCGGAAAAGGAATCGCGCGCTCGGAGTCGGGCTCTCCGTTCACCTTCGGGATGTCGTTCTCCCCCGAGGGGATGGAGAAGACGTACGAGTACAACCTCTGGCAGAACCCAGGCTTCGAAGTTCCGATCCCGGCTGTCCCAGGACTGAACTTCAAGATCAAACCGTCGGTCAAGATCGTCGGCGGCGCTGGCGTGAACTGGCACGAGAAAGCGCTCGAGGCGAAGCTCAACCTCCTCGGCAATGTCCAGGCGGGCTTCTCGTATGGTCATTCCGAGCTCGCCGAGGTCTATGGCGTACTCGAGTCCAAGGCCGAGGGTGGCTTCAACTACAAGAAGCTCGGTAGCGACTCCGCGCACGCCGCTCCCCACGCTGGCCCCGCTCCGCACGCTGCCCCCGCTGCTGGCCCCGCTCCGCACGCTGCCCCCGCTCCGCACGCTGCCCCCGCTCCCCACGCCGCTGCTCCCGCCGGCGAGACGGCGGCCAAGAGCTGGGAGCTCATGGGTGGGATCGCACTGTCGACGAACTTCCGCGTCGGCATCGAGATGGGCGGTGGCTGGGT
>JAYVLW010000122.1:0-2518 GCA_043759315.1 Myxococcales bacterium | reverse complement strand
AGCAAGCCATCGGAGGACTGGCCGTAGTCGATGATGGAGACGCAGTTCGGGTGGTTGAGGCGCGACGCGCTCATCGCCTCGTCACGGAACCGCTTGATCATCCTCGAGTCAGCGGACAGGTCCTCGTTCAGGATCTTGACGGCGACCGTGCGCCCGAGCGCCATCTGGTCGGCCTTGTAGACCGCGCCACTCCCGCCGATGCCAATGCATGCAGTGAGCTTGAACTTGTCGCCGAGGACACGGCCGACCAGTTTCAGCGATTTGGCGACTTGATCCTGCACGCTCATGTCACGCCGCCCTCACTTCTCCACAACGGCCGGTCGGCGCGTCGTACAGAAGAGTGTGTGGTAGGGCGTGCCAAGATTGTCACCGATAATTGACGTCAAACGCGCTCGAGGACCACCGCGATTCCCTGCCCAACCCCGATGCACATGGACGCCAGTCCATAGCGAGAAGACGTTGTCTGGAGCTCGATCATCAGGGTCAGCGCGAGCCGCGCCCCTGAAGCGCCCAGCGGGTGGCCCCACGCGATGGCGCCGCCGTTGACATTCACCTTCTCGGGGTCGAGGCCGAGCTGGTCGATGCAGGGGAGAGCCTGCGCCGCAAAGGCCTCGTTTAGCTCTGCAATGTCGATCTGTTGGGCGGTCAACCCAGCCCTGGCCAGGGCCTTCCTCGTCGCGGGCACCGGGCCGATGCCCATGTAGCTCGGCTCCACTCCCGCGGCAGCGCCGGCGACGTAGCGCGCCGCCGGGGTCAGGCCTAACTCCTTGATCATCCCTTCGCTGGCGAGCAGCACGGCGGTCGAACCATCGTTCAGGCCAGAGGCGTTGCCCGCCGTGACCGTTCCTGTCTTCGAGAAGGCCGGCTTCAGCTTGGACAGCTGCTCGAGTGTTGTCTCCGGCCGCGGGTGCTCGTCCGCGGTGACCCGGAGCTCTGCGCCCGTCTTGCGATCCGTGCCGGTGAGGATCGGCGTCAGCTCGCGGGCGATGCGGCCCGACGCGATCGCCTTACCGGCGCGCTGCTGCGACGTCCAGGCGAAGCGATCCTGCGCTTCACGCGTGACGTTGAACTTCTCGGCGACCCTTTCGGCTGTCTCGCCCATCGCGAGCGTGCCGTGCATTGCCTCCATCCGCGGATTCACGAACCGCCAGCCGAGCGTGGTGTCATAGAGCGTCTGGTTGCCGCGTTGATAGGCATCCGTGGGCTTTGCCATCACCATCGGTGCGCGCGACATCTGCTCGACGCCGCCGGCGATCACGAGGTCAGCCTCGCCCGTGGCGATCAAGCGCGCTGCATCGGCGATCGCCTGCAGTCCCGAGCCGCACAGGCGGTTGACGGTGACGCCCGGGACCGAGACCGGAAGCCCGGCGAGCAACGCACTCATGCGACCGACGTTGCGGTTGTCCTCGCCGGCTTGGTTCGCGCAGCCGAAGATCACGTCGTCGATCCGCTCCGCCGGGATCTTGGTCTTGGCGACCAGCGCCGCGATCACCTGTCCGCCGAGATCATCGGCACGGACTCCGGCGAGACCACCGCCGTACCGGCCGAATGGGGAGCGCAGACCGTCGATGAGAAAGGCAGGGCGCATGGCGCGGACCATAGCCGAAAACTGGCGCATCGGATCCTG
Organism: Myxococcales bacterium; assembly: GCA_043759315.1. GTDB lineage: Bacteria > Myxococcota_A > Polyangia > Haliangiales > Haliangiaceae > JABFXX01. The sequence goes on along the minus strand of JAYVLW010000122.1, from coordinate 891 downwards.
CCTCCCTAGGGTCGGACCATGCTCCACACCGATCCCGACCTGACGACCGCCGAGCATGACGTCAGCTGGCTCGCGATCCGCCAGCCGGCGGTGATGCGCCTTCTGGAGCGCGAGCTCGCCACCGACGACAACGACGCGCTCGCCGTGGGGCTCGCCCTCGCCTGCCGCGTCCTGGGTGGGCGCACCCCGGTCGGTGACATGCGGCTCGACCACCACGCGCTCGCAGCAGGCCTCACGGCTGTTCGTGCCGGCAAGTGCGACCGCGCGATGGTTCGTTCGATCCGTGACCAGATCGAGGAGCTCAACGTCGTGCTGATGAAGGAAGAGGCGGATGCCGTCGCGACAGTGATCGCCGCGGTGATCTGGGCCGTCCTCGACATGAGCGTGCGCGAGCTGGGCGAAGACGAGACCCTGGTCGCGTAGTGCTGCGATTTAACTAGGTTGACGTGGGGCCCTCCCGACACTACGGTGCGCCCATGCTCAAGACCACCCTGCTCGCTACCGCGCTCGCCACCTCCCTGATCGGCGGGGTCGTCGGCTGCGAGTCGGAACAGGACCGCGTCGATCGCTGGGCGACGACCGAGAACACCAACGTCAAGATCGACTGGGACAAGGTCAACGAGGCCTACAAGGCGGCCGAGGGCCCCGAAGATCTCGAGAAGCGGATCAACGAGATCTACCAGGGCGACGAGGTCATCAGCATCTCGGTCCACGACACCGACGACAAGACCCAGGTCGTCACCGGGTTCTTCGACAAGAACACCGACGGCCAGGTCGGCGACGACGAGAAGATCTTCACGATCCAGCGCAGCCTCACCGGCGAGGGCCAGGGTCAGTACCAGACCCAGGGCTACGGTTACTACGGCGGCTACCACTCGCCGATGATGAGCA
>JAYVLW010000121.1:0-15569 GCA_043759315.1 Myxococcales bacterium | reverse complement strand
TCGGTGCCGAGCTTGGCCTCGGCGCTCTGGTCGCCGGCATCCTCATCCGCCGGCATCGCGTCGTCCTCTTGACCGAGCACGAGCTTGCGCACGAAGTCCGGCGACGCCGAGCGTACCTGGTCGCGCGACGCCAGCAGGACATCCAGCTTCGCCGCGCGCCCCGCGCTGATCTCGACCTCGCCCTTGCACGCGGCCCCCGGATCCTCGACCACCTCCCACATCTCCTTCCTGAGCGCGCGGGTTCGGCGCATCGCATCGGCCGAGAGCACACCGTTGAGCCGCGCCACATCGCCTTGCCGCGCGATCATCTTGCGCGTCGTGCTCCAGTGGCAGCTCGTGGCCGTCCACCCGTCGTCGCCGTGGGTAACCTTGAGGCCATCGGCCGTGAACATCTCCTCCTTGTCCCACGCCATCTGGATGTAGAGCCGCTCGCGTCCCTTCGCGAACACCTCGAGCCGGAAGTCATCGGCCTCGACGTCCTTCCCGGGCGTGCCCTGGTGGATGGTGTGCGAGACGCCGTCGTTGCCCGGCACCACCGCGAGCACCGAGCCTTCGCCGCCGTTGACCTCGTAGGAGGAGTCGACCCACTGGGTCGGCGTCTCCGTCCACGACCGCGCGAGCAGCTTGCCCTCGGCATCGAAGTGCTGCCACCGGCCGACCACCGAGCCATCCGCGCCGAACCGACCGATCGCGATCGGCGTCCGCTTGCTCGTGTCGTAGTAGAACCGCCACTTCCCGCTGCGCGTGCCGTCCGCGAACGCACCTTCGGCCGCGAGGTTGCCGCTCTTGTGGAACATCTTCCAGCGGCCGTCGGGCTGGTTCGCCACGTAGCGCCCCTCGGCGAGCTTCTCGCCGGTGGGATAGAAGCTCGTCCAGCCGCCGCGCCCTCGCTTCATCTCGCCACTGCCGACGACCGCGTCACCGCCCATCACCTTCCACGGCCCCTGCATGTTGCGGTTCTTGAAGTTGCCGTCGCCGTAGCGGTGCGACGGCCCATCCTTCGGCGGGAACTTCGCGAGGTCCCAGGTGCGCCACGTCCGCACCTCGGGCTCCGAGTACGCGGGCTGGATCGTCTGGATCTCCTCCAGGGTCAGGCCCGAGCTCGCGATCCAGGTGGCGACCTCCGGCATGTCGGCCGCGATCGTCTCGATGAAGTCGTAGCGATGCGCCTTCGCGATCTTCTCCGCGACGTCACGCCCGGCGCTGCTCTCGATCAAGTAGCCGACCGCGCAGATGGTGCCCTCCTCGTCGATGAACACCGGCGTACGCCACGGCAGCAGCGTATTCTTCGGCGTGGTGCCCTTCGCGATGTAGCGATCGAGCGCGGCGATCAGCGCCGCCCGCTGCGGTGCGAGCTCCGGCTTCGTCGGCGGCCGTGCCGCGAGCCAGTCCCGGACGTGCTGGAGGTGAGTGGTCATCCGCACGCGCTCGTCATCGTGCCGCGTCGGGCGCCGGCCGAAGGCTTCGATGAAACCCGCGTCACCGATGTGATGGTTCGCGCCGGTCTCGAGCGAGGGCGACGAACCCGGCGGGAGCGCGGCCGCGGTGGCGGAGACGAGGAGAGACACCAGGACCAGGGGGCGCCGCATTCCTCGTCCAACGAGCGAGGGGTGACGCCTATTTCCCGTTTCGCGGGAACCACCTGCGCCCACCTGGTGTCAGCATGTCCACATGCGTCGAAACCGGGGTCGCGCGTTGGTCTGTCTATGGACCGCTTGCACGATGTTACTGCCGGCGTGCCCGGCGCCGTCGCGACCAGCCCCGGCCCGGCCCGCGCCGGTCACCGTCGCTCCGACGCCACCGCCGGTCGCGGATCCCCCTCCGACGGGCCGCCCTCGGATCGCGATCGACCCGGTCTCGACGATCGGTAGTCTGCTCGCCAGCACCCCCGATCAACGCGTCACCGCTTCCTCCGCGACGGTGTCGACGCTGTCCCCGGCGGAGACCTCCGCCCTGCTCGCTCGCCTCGAGCCGCTGCCCGAGCTCGCGGCGCAGAACGCGGGCGCACCGACGCTGCGCCCCGCGTCGCTCCCGCCGCCGCGCGCCGGCGCCGTGCAACCGATCGCGTTCGTGGTGCCGACCGGCAAGCCGGTCTCGGATGCGCCGATCGCTCCGGCCGCGATGGAGGCGAAGCCGCTGACCCCGCCGATGATCCTCCCGACCGGCGAGATCGGCGCCGAGGCCGCGATCCGGATCCGGTTCGACGAGCCGATGGTCCCGGTCGCGCAGGTCGGCACGCAGGAGACGCTGCCGATCGCGATCAGCCCCGCGATCAAGGGAACCTGGAAGTGGATCGACACGCGCGTCGCCGCGTTCGTGTCCACCGAGGCGCAGTTCCCGAAAGCCACCGAGGTCACGATCACGGTCCCGGCCGGGATCAAGGCGCTCTCCGGCGCCACGCTCCTGGCTCCCGTCACCGGGAGCTTCGCGACGCCGCCCGTGACGATCCGGGCCGTGTGGCCACAGCAGCTGCGCCCCGACTCGCCGATCCTCATCGCGTTCGATCAGAAGGTCGACCCATCGCAGATCTTCCGGTTCCTCAAGGTCATCGGCCCGAAGAAGGAGACCCTCGCGTCGCGTCCGATCGGCCTCGCCGAGGCGACCACGCTGTGGGCGAACAACCCGAGCCTGAAGACCATCGCCGAGAGCGTCGCCGCGCTCGGCCCGAACGTCGTGATCCTCACGCCGCAGAGCGCGTGGCCCGCCGGGATCACGGCGCAGGTCGTGCTCGCCAAGGCGGCCCCTTCCGCCGAGGGCGCGCGGGTGACCACGCGCGAGAGCTACGGCACGTTCGGCGTGGTGCCCGCGTTCCGGGCCCTCGGCGTGAGCTGCGGTGACCGCACGAGTCCGAGCCTGACGGCCTCGATCTGCCCGGCGCGCGGGTGGATGTCGGTCGACTTCACGAATCCGATCGAGCTCAAGACGTATCGCGCAGCGAAGGTCCAGATCGCCGGTCAGGCGTTCCAGGACAACGCGCCGAGGGGCAATAGCGTCAGCCTCGAGGCGCCGAAGTGGCCGGGCCAGGCATACACGATCCCGATCGGCGACGGCATCGTCGACATCTATGGCCAGGCCCAGGTCGGCACGCGCTCCCTCGCGTTCACGACGACCCTGCAGCGCTTCGAACCCCTGATCAACGTCCGGACCGGGCTGTACATCCTCGACCCGCGATTCGAGATCCCTCAGTGGGTGATCGAGACCGAGGCCGTCACGGCCGTCCGCGTGCAGCTCTACAGGGCGCAGCCGAGCGACTACTTCGCGTATGCGCAGCTCGAAGGCGGAACGCGCACGGCGGTCCCCGGCACGCTGATGTTCGACAAGACCTACGCCGTGGGCGCGCGGATGGGCGCCGACGTCCGCGTCGATCTGCGCCCGCTGCTGTCGGCGACGAGCACCGGCCACATCATCGCGATCGCGACCGCGACGCCGGCGATCCGGGTCCCGAACTGGTTCACGCGCAAGAGCATCGCGTGGATCCAGGTCTCGCGGCTCGGCATGAGCGCGCGGCTCGATGGCGAGAAGCTGTCGGCGTGGTCGTCGAGCATCTCGCCCGATCACTTCCTCGAGCCGGTCGGCAACCTCGCGACCGAGCTCGTCCAGGATGGCCGCCCGAACGCCACGGTGACCGCGACCGCGGATGCTGGTGGCCACGTCGAGCTCGCGCTCCCCGCGCCGATCACCGCAAAGACCGCGCGGGAGTCCTCCGGCGCGATCGTGGTGATGAAGAGCGCGACCGACTCGGTGTTCACCTCGGTCTACAGCTACGAGCGCGCGATCCGCACCGACAACGCGCTGTGGTACGTGACCGACGATCGGTTCACCTACAAGCCCGGCGAGCCGCTGTACATGAAGGGCTGGGTGCGGTGGACGAACAACGGCATCAACCCCGATCTCGCGCTGCCGGCGGCCGCCGAGCAGGTCACCTACTCTCTCGATGACTCGCGCGGCAACAAGCTCGCGAGCGGCACCGCGGAGCTCACCGATCAGGGCGGCTTCGACTTCGAGATCAAGCTGCCGCCGACCGCGAACCTCGGCATGGCGCGCCTCCACCTCCGCACGCGCGACCAGGCCATCACGCATCCCATCGCGATCCAGGAGTTCCGCGCACCGACGTACTCGGTCAACCTCGACGACGACGTCGGCTACTCGGGTGCGATCCCGCTGGTGCTCGGCGAGAGCATCGAGATGAACGCGGTGGCGAAGTACTACGCCGGCGGTGGCCTCCCCGGCGCCGACGTCCGGTGGGACGCGAGGCTCTCCACCACGAAGTTCCAGCCCGCGGGCTGGGACCTGTTCCGCTTCGATCCGGTCCGCAAGCGCTCCGACCGGAGGTACTGGCGGTACCGCGACGATGTGGATCCGATCACGCTGCACCAGGAGGGCTCGCTCTCGGGCAGCTCCGCCGCCACCATGGTCTACGGCATCTCCGCCCTGCCTGCCGGCCGCCCGGCCGTGCTCGAGGTCGACACCACCGTCACGGACATCGACCGCTCGAACATCCGCGCCAGCTCGCGGCCGATCCTCGTCCACCCGGCCGCGTACTACGTCGGCGTTCGCGCGAAGCCCGACACGATCGGCGAGCTCGAGGTGGTCGTCTCCGACCTCGACGGCAACCCAGTCAAGGGCGTGCCGATCAAGGTCGAGCTCGAAGGCGTGCTCGGATCGGAGATGTACCGCGACGACGCGAAGGTCACCGACACCCAGACCTGCGCGCTGGTCAGCGACGCGGCGCCGGTGGTGTGCCGCTGGAAGCGCAAGGACATCGACACCGCATACACCGCGACGGCCCGGATCGCCGACGCCCGCGGCCGGACGAACGTCGCCCAGTACGACGTGCCGTGGTTCACCTGGGACGACAGCCGCGACCTCTCGATCGTCCCCGATCGCCCGAGCTACAAGCCCGGGGACGTCGCGAAGCTCGCGATCAAGTCCAAGGTGTTCCCGTCGACCGCCGTGATCTCGTTCGCGCGGCAGGGCCTGATCTCGCAGAAGCGGATCGAGTTGACCTCCGCATCCACCACCGTGGAGCTTCCGATCGAGCCGGCGTTCATCCAGAACGTGTACGTGCTCGTCGATCGCTGGGGCAAGCGCAAGTACCTCGCCCCCGGCAGCACGCTCCCACTTCCCGAGCACGCCACGGCCACGCTCGAGCTCCCCGTCGACATCGAGAGCGCGCGCCTCGTGATGAAGACGAGGTCCACGCTGCCGGTCGTCGAGCCCGGTGCGAACGCGACGTTCGAGGTCTCGGTCCGGCACGATGACAAGCCCCTCGCGAACGCCGAGGTCGCGCTGATCGTCGTCGACGAGGCGATCCTCTCGCTGTCCAACCGGAAGCACGGAGATCCGCTGCTCCCGTTCTATCGCGAGCTCGCGCATCGCACGTCCGAGGTGTCGACGTTCGGGATGGTCGCGGACTCAGGGCCCGAGCTTGCCGGCGCTCCCGGGTTCAAGCGGTTCAAGCTCGACGAGATCGGCCGTGGCTCCGGCACCGGCTCGGGCTACGGCGTCGGCGGTGGGCGCGGCGGCATGAGTGGCCGCACCGCGGCGATGCCGACGGTCTCGATCGTGGAGTCGCGCAAGGACCTCCGCGCGACCGCCGTGTTCTCGCCGCGCCTGCACACCGACGCGGCCGGCAAGGCGACCGTCACGATCAAGATGCCGGACAGCCTGACGCGGTTCCGCATCGTCGCGCTCGCCACGGCGAACACCCGCTGGTTCGGCAAGGCCGAGAACGTGATCGTCGCGCAGCGCAAGGTCAACGCGCGCACCATCGCCCCGCGGTTCCTCACCCAGGGTGACGCGTTCTCCCTGCCCGTGATGGTGCAGAACCTCGATACGGCGCCACGCACGATCGATGTCGCGGTGCGCGCGGCGAACCTCGAGCAGACCGGGCCCGCGGGCAAGCGTGTCACCGTGCCGCCCGGCCAGCGCGCCGAGGTCAGGTTCGACTTCGCCACCCACGCGCGCGGCACCGTGGCGATCCAGACCATCGCGACCTCGGGCTCCTTCGCGGACGCGACCACGGTGGAGCTGCCGGTATTCGAGCCCGCCACCACGGAGTCGTTCGCGACGTACGGCACCGTCGACGATGCGCCGAAGTTCGAGCAGCTGGCCGTGCCGGCGAACATCTTCCCCGATGTCGGTGGGGTCGAGCTCGAGATCTCGTCGACCCAGCTGCAGTCGCTCGTCGACGCGTACTGGTACCTCTACGCGTATCCGTACGAGTGCTCCGAGCAGCGCTCGAGTCGCATGCTGGCGACCGCCGCGATGTACGACGTGCTCGCGGCATTCGGAACCCCGGGGCGCCCGACGCGCAAGGAGATCGACGCGCAACTCGCGAAGGACATCGCGCGCCTCGCGAGGGACCAGCGCCCCGATGGCGGCTGGGGGTACTTCGGCGGCATGACCTCCGATCCGTACGTCACCATGCAGGTGCTGACCGCGCTCGCTGCGCAGAAGTCGAAGGGCCCCGTCGTCCAGAACGCGATCGTCTACGTCTCCAAGTACACCGACGCCCAGCTCGCGATCGCTACCAAGGCGCAGGCACTGGCCGCGGTGGATCGCACGAACCGCACGGAGCTACCGCTCGCCGTGTCGCTCGCCGCGGCGGGCCTCAGCGCGCTCGTCGCCGCGGGCGTGGGGGTCCATCCACGGGCGGTCCGCCTCCACGCCGCGGCGACCGCGCTCGACGCGTATCCCGTGGACGCGAAGGCGCGCATGCTCGCGCTGGTCGCGGGGAGGCCCGGTGATCGAGGGATGCGCGCGAAGCTCGTCGCCGATCTGCTCTCCCGCGTGCAGGAGACCGCGTCGACGGCGACCGTCACCGCCAGCTACACCGAGGCCGAGCGCCTCCTCCTCGTCTCGAACACCAAGACCACCGCCCTCGTCCTCGATGCGCTGATCCGCGAAGCACCCGCGCAGCCGTTGATCACGAAGCTCGCGCGCGGCGTGCTCGATGCGCGGCGGGGCGGCCGCTGGCGCTCCACGCAGGAGAACATCGTCGTCCTCCAGGCGATGCGCCGCTACTTCGACACGTTCGAGAAGGACACGCCGAGCTTCACCGGCAAGCTGTGGTTCGGCAAGGCCGCGTACGCCGAGGAGCCGTTCCTCGGCCGCAGCACGAAGCGCGGCACCGCGCGCGTCGACTGGACGACGTTGCCCGCGGGCTCCACGCACGACCTCGCGCTGGTCAAGACCGGCACCGGGCGCATGTACTACCGCGTCGGCATCACGTACGCGCCGAAGCAGACGGATCTGCCGGCGCTCGACTCCGGCTTCGTCGTGCGGCGCTCGTACACCGCGGTCGACGATCCCGGCGACGTGAAGCAGCTGCCGGATGGCCGGTGGAAGGTGAAGCTCGGCGCGCGTGTCCTCGTCACGATCGAGGCGCTCAACACCACGCTGCGCCACGCGGTCGCGATCGTCGATCCGCTGCCCGCCGGGTTCGAGCCGGTGAACACGAACCTCGCGAACGCCGAACGCGCAGCGAAGGGCACGAACACCAGCGCATGGGACTACCAGAACATGCGCGACAACCGCGCCGAGGTGTTCTCGATGCAGCTGCGCGAAGGAACCCACGTGTTCGCGTACACCGCGCGCGCCGCGACGCCGGGCACGTTCCTGGCCGCGCCCGCGAAGGCGGAGGAGATGTACAGCCCCGAGACGTTCGGGCGCTCGGTCGGGCAGACGGTCGTCATCGAGTAGCGCGGGCGCTCAGAACGCTGCCCCGGCTCCGAGGACGGCATAGGGGTTGCGTTCATCGATCGGGCACCGCCCCTGCTGATCGCAGATCGGATCGGTGAGCAGCCACTCCATCCCACCGTGCAGGGCGAGCCGAAACCAGCCGTACGTCACGTCGAAGCCGGCCTCCGTGTGGAGGCTCCGGAAGTCACCGGCGACGGTCTCCTCCCCGCACTGGAAGCAGAACGCATCGTAGTGTCCACTGGCATACCCGAGCCCGACGACGAACTGTCCACGTTCGTAAGGAAACCGGCCACGCACGACGAACCGACCGCGCTCGACGTCGAGCGTGCCCGCTCCGCCGATCGCCAGCTGCAGGTACGGGATCGCATCGACGTCGAGCTCGACGCCGATGCCATGGACTCCGATCTGCCCCATCACGGCCACGTACTTCGAGCGCCGCGGTGCGCTGGGATCGGGATCCGCGTGCGCCGATGCGACGAGCACCGGCACCATCGCGCACGCGAGCAAGCGAGACAGCGTCACGATGTCCAGCATGCCGGACTTCATCGCGCGCGGGGGAACGACCACGCGTCCAGGCGGTTCTTGCACGCCACGTGGTCGGTCGCCCCCCACGACGGATGATTCGGGCGCTCGATCCGTACGAAGGTGTACGACCCGACGCCCGGTTGCAGCCTGGTCAGCGTGCCGGCATGAAGCTTCGCGTACTGGAGATAGAGCGAGCCGCGCTTCCCCCCGGGGGCGTCGCACAGCGCATCGGCCGCGCCTTGCGTGTACTCGTCCGACACGCCGAGCACCGTGATGCTGCGGTGGTTGATGCCCGGTGCGGTCCGGCTCATCTCCGCGGCGATCGCTTCGAAGCATCCGGTGCTGCGCAGACAGCGCCCGGCTCCCGAGGCCACCGGCGTCTTGACGTCCCGCGTGGTGACGTAGATCTCCGACGCGACGATCCGAGCATGATCGCGCAGCGTGCCCAGCACCCGGCTGTACGAGCCGAGCTGCCCGACCATGTTGTAGCTGTTGACGTAGAAGATGATGCGCCGGTCGAGCCCCGCGGCCGCGAGCCCCGCGACGAGCTGCTCGAGCTGCGCGACGCGCGGTCCACCGTTGCGCCAGCCCGTGTTGGAGACGGCGAGCTCGTCGATCGCCACGTACGCGTAGCCGGCTTCGAGGATCGAGGTCAGGCGCGCGACCGCGGTGCCTTCGTCGAGGAGGTTGTTCAGCTCCTCGATGGTCATCGTGTGCGCGATCAGACCACCACCCTGGATCCACGGGGTCACCTCGGCCACCGCCGAGACGCAGGGCACGTGCGGGCGCCGGAGCGTCATCACCCGCTCGCCGGATGCGCGAAGCGCGAGGGTCTGCGGGCTATCCACCCGCGCCGCGAGGCCCGGGCTCGCGCGATACGGTCCGTAGTAGACGAAGATCGGTGCATCGACGTCGACCGGGACGCGCTGCTTCACGCACGCGGCTTTGACGTCGACCTGATCTTGCCAGGTGTCCTCGTCGTCGAACTGCCCCCGATCGACGCCGTCGTCACCTCCGGCCTCGCCGAGATCGCACGCGACGCACAGCACCAGCAGGGGAAGAACGAGCAATTGCCTCATGTCGAGGACAGCGCTGCAACGTGCGATCCGGACGCCAACCTATCGATCCAGCGCGGAGAACCGCGCCGACGCCAGGGGGAGGATTCACCTGATGAGCACGGTTGTGTGCAAGGTGGCAAATGGCGGACCGGCCGCGTATGGTCGCCCGCCGTGTCGCTCGAGACCCTGCTGACCACCGGGAGCCTGCGCGCCCTCGCCGGTCACTCGTTCGCCAAGGGCGAGGTCTACTTCCGCGCCGGGAACGTGGAGTCGTGCGTGATCGGCCCCGAGTCGATCGATGGCATCGTGGTCGGATCCGATCGCTATCGCGTGCGCGTCGGGCTCGTGCGCGGCCAGCTGGTCGCCAGCTGCTCGTGCCCCGTGGGGTACGCGTGCAAGCACATCGTCGCGCTCGTGCTCGCCTACCTCGAGCGCCCCGGCGCCGAGCGCGCGAAGGTGCCCGCGGGTCTCGTCGAGACGCGGGACGAGCTGGCCGCATGGGCGAAGGAGCGCGGCGTGGAGCACGCACTCCTGCTCTCCGCGGACCTGCTGCTACCGCGGCTGGCCGGCATCTACATCAACCCGCACTCGCTCTACGGGCTCGCGCTCCGCGATACCGGCGCGTGGGGCGTGGTCCGCCGCTACCTGCCGCACAGCGCGAACGCGATCGCCGCCGCCACGCTCGCGCGACTCGAGGAGGAAGCGGTCCGGGTCGCCGCGGCGCGTCTCGAGCCGCAGCCGCAAGGGCCAGCGGCGCCCGCGCTCGCCACGCTGTGGACCGCGCTCCAGGACCAGGCGACTCGCCTGTTGACCACGGCGTCCCGCCGCCCGCGCGCCTGGCGGCACGAGCAGAAGTGGAGCTTCGATCCGCGCGAGCGCCGGATCCTGTGGAAGGAGCGCGAGGAGCTGACGCTGCCGGCGAAGGGCCGGCTCGCGGCGGCCGCGACGTTGACCGTGGTCGACGATGCGGTGGCGCTGTCGTGCACCTGCGGCGCGGCCGGCTGCGCGCACGCGCTCGCGCTCGTCGACGAGACGATGCTCCTGCTCGCGGACCCCGCGCGCGTGCCCGAGGCCACGCTCGTCGCCGAGGAGCTGTTCCGGCCGAGCTGGTCGCGCGCACTGACCGAGCTCGCGCTGCAGACCGGGGCGGTCGAGAAGCCCGTGCCGGCGATCGAGGTGTGGTGGCAGCTCGAGCACGAGCTTCGCACCCCGACGCTGACGGCGATCGTCAAGAAGCAGACGAAGCGCGGCATGAGCAACGGCGCGCGGATCGCCCCGGACCGCCTGCTCGATCAGCACGCCGCCCGCCTCGACGCGCGCGACCGCACGATCGCCGAGCTGCTCGCGAGCTGGACCCCGGACCAGCGGCGCGGTGGGACGTTCCCGGCGCGCGCGTTCGCCGCGGCGGTGGATCACCCGCGCCTCGTCGACGACGAGAACTACCCGGTGATGCTCGCGCGGGCCACGCTCGGGTTCACCGCGGTGATCGCGGACGATGGCCTGCGCATCGAGCCGGCGATCGACGGCGAGCCGATGAGCGCCGACCTCGCGGAGATCGCGAGCGCGAACCTCGCGACCGGAGAGCCGGTGCTCGTCGAGGACAAGTCGAAGGGCCGGTTCGTGCTGCTCGATCTCGGCGAGGATGCGCGTCGCCTGTGGTCGGTGCTGCGCAAGCACGGCGATCTGTTCCCGCCGGAGAGCCACACCGATCTGCTGGAGCAGCTCGCGAAGCTCGAGGCGCACGTGCCGATCGCGATCCCCGAGGCGCTCAAGGGCACGCGCGTGGAGGCGATCCCGCGCACCGTGGTGCGGCTGCGCCTCCAGCCGGATGCCACGCTCGAGGTCGAGCTGTTCGTGCGCGTGGCACCGGGGACGCCGCTGTATCCACCGGGCGTGGGCCCGCGCGACGTGATGTTCATACGCGACGGGGCGCGCGCCTACTTGAGGCGCAGCCGCGGCGAGGAGGCACCTCGCGCGCGAGGCCACCTCGCGCGGTTGATCGGACCCGATCCCGAGATCGCCGAGGAAGGACCGCCCGGCTGCTTCCGGATCGAGAACCCCGACGATGCGCTCGCGCTGATCTCCCGGCTCGAGACCGGCGGCCTCGACATCGACGCGGAGTGGATCAGCGATCCGCCGACGGTGGTGGGGACCTACGGCCCGTCCGCGCTCCGCGTCACCGTGGTCCGCGATCGGGACTGGTTCGGCATCGCCGGTGATCTGAAGATCGAGTCGGGCCGGATCGAGCTCGCGGTGCTCCTCGACGCGGCGCGCCGCCAGCAGCGGTTCGTGCGCGTCGATGCGCACCGGTGGATCGAGCTGTCCGAGCAGCTGCGCGAACGCTTGCGCGCGCTCGCGGACCAGACGTTCATCGGGAAGAAGCGGATGGAGCTGTCGCCCGCCGCCGCTCCGGCGATGGTCGAGCTGCGCGCCGCCGGTGCGAAGATCGATCAGGCGGCCGCGTGGACGCAGCTCACCGAGAAGCTGGCGGCATCGCAGCGCCTCCGCCCTCGCCCGCCGGCGACGCTGACCGCCACACTGCGCGACTACCAGATCGAAGGCCACGCGTGGCTGTCGCGGATCGCCGCATGGGGCGCCGGCGCGTGCCTCGCCGATGACATGGGGCTCGGCAAGACCGTCCAGGCGATCGCGCTCCTCCTCGACCGCGCGAAGACCGGACCCGCGCTCGTCCTCGCACCGACGTCGGTGTGCTTCAACTGGGTCGACGAGCTCGCGAAGTTCGCGCCCTCGCTGCGGCCCGTGGTCTACGGGGCGACGACCGATCGCGCCGCGTGCCTCACCGGCCTCGGCAAGAAGGACGTCCTGATCGCGAGCTACGGGCTGCTCGTGCGCGACGCGGAGAAGCTCGCCGGCACGAAGTTTGGCACGCTGGTGATCGACGAGGCGCAGGCGCTGAAGAACCCCACCACGCGGCGCGCGAAGGCCGCCCGCATGCTCGATGCAGAGTTCCGCGTTGCGCTGTCGGGCACGCCGCTGGAGAACCACCTCGGCGAGCTGTGGAGCCTGTTCTCGATCGTGTTCCCCGGACTCCTCGGCAGCTGGGATCAGTTCCGCGAGCGGTTCGCCACGCCGATCGAGCGCGGTCTCGACCCGCACGCGAAGGGCGCGCTGACCCGGGTGATCCGTCCGTTCCTGCTCCGCCGCACGAAGCAGGAGGTCGCCCGCGAGCTGCCGGCGCGGACCGAGATCCAGGTCCCGATCGCGCTGTCGCCCGACGAGCACGCGCTGTACGAGGACGCGCGCCTCGCCGCGGTCGCCGAGCTCTCGAAGATGAAGGGCGTCCGGGACGAACAGCGCCGGTTTCAGGTGCTCGCCGCGCTGACCCGCCTCCGCCTCCTCGCGTCGCACCCCAAGCTCTACGATCCGGCGTCGCCGGTCGCGTCGTCGAAGCTCCGCCGCGTCGTGGAGCTGCTCGAGGAGCTACGCGCGGAAGGCCATCGCGCGCTGGTGTTCAGCCAGTTCACCTCGCACCTCGCGCTGGTCCGCGAGGAGCTCGAGCGCGCGGGCTTCACGCTCCAGTATCTCGATGGCGGAACGCCGGCCGCACAGCGCAAGGCGATCGTCGGCGCGTTCCAGGCGGGTGTCGGCGATGCCTTCCTCATCTCGCTCAAGGCGGGCGGCACCGGCCTAAACCTCACCGGCGCCGACTACGTGATCCACCTCGATCCGTGGTGGAACCCTGCCGTCGAGGATCAGGCCACCGATCGCGCGCACCGCATCGGCCAGACCAAGCCGGTCACCGTGTACCGGCTGATCTCGCGCGGCACGCTCGAGGAGAAGATCGTCGTGATGCACAAGGAGAAGCGCTCGCTCGTCGCCGACATCCTCGAAGGGACCGATGTCGCCGCGAAGCTGACCACGCGCGATCTTCTCGAGCTGCTGTCAGGCGGCACCGAACCGCCGGAAGCCCCGGAACCCGGCGATGCGGCCGAGGACGATCCCCCCCGGGCGCAACAGCGGCCGCATCTCAGACTCGTGCCGTAGACTGCGCCGCATGGATCCGCACGGCCTCACCGCGGCCCTCGAAGCCGCGTTGCTACGGGAGCTTCGCAACCAGATCGCGTGGCAGAACCACGTGCGGTTCAAGGGCGCGCTCGTCGCGCCGGTGCTCGTGCTCGCGGATGCCACGCGCCGCCTCGGGCAGTGGAACCGTGCCACGCGCACGCTCGAGCTGTCCCGCGCGCTCGTGCTCGCGCGACCGTGGGCCGAGGTCATCTCCGTGCTCGAGCACGAGCTCGCGCACCAGTACGTCGACGAGGTCCTGAAGGCCACCGGAGAAGCGGCCCACGGCGCCACCTTCCAGCGCGTGTGCGCCGAGCGCGGCATCGATGCGCGCGCCGCCGGGCAGCCAGTCGCCTCGGACGCGCCGGTGCCCGAGGCCGAGCGCGCCCTCGATCGGATCCGCAAGCTGCTCGCGCTCGCCGGGAGCCCGAACCAGCACGAGGCGGAGATGGCGATGCGCAAGGCCCACGAGCTGATGCTGCGCCACAACATCGAGGAGGCGCACACCAAGCGCGACGGCCTCTACGAAGTCCGCCACCTCGGCGATCCGCACAAGCGGGGCACCCGGGTCGAGGCCGAGGTGTGCGGCCTGCTCTCCGAGTCGTTCTTCGTCAAGGTCATCCGCGTGCCGGTGTACTTGCCGCTCGCCGGCAAGCGCGGGCAGGTCTACGAGATCGCCGGCACGCACGCGAACGTGGAGATGGCCGCACACGTCTACGCCTTCCTGCTCGCCACCGCCGAGCGGCTATGGCGTCAGAACCGCGGCGACGCGCGCGTACGCAGCGGGCGCGATCGCATGTCGTATCAATCAGGCGTGATCGGCGGCTTCCGCGAGAAGCTCGTCAGCGAGCGCAGGGAGCTGCGCGGCACCGGCCTCGTGTGGGTCGGTGACAGGAGCCTCGACGCCTACTACCACGCGCGTCATCCGCGCATCGAGCACCGCAGCCGCCGCGTCCGCATCGATGGTGCGCACGCCGCCGGGCGCGAGGCCGGGCGCACCGTGGTGTTGCATCGGCCCGTCGAGACCGGGTCGACGGGCGGCGGCCCCCGGCTACTGCGCGGATGATCGTGACGCGCTCCGCGCGTCGAGAGGATCGCAGCCCTGCCCCGCCCCGAGCTTGACGATCGTCACGGGGACCACCGGCTCGCGCAGCAGCAGCGTCCAGTTCGGCGCCGGCTCCTGATCGCAGCTGGCGCGCACGTAGACGGTGAACCCGGATGGGGTCTGCAGCACGCGCTCGATGCTGCCCCCGCGCTCGCCGATGTGCACGGGCGCGAGCCACTGGCCGCGGCAGTCCTCCGCGTGCTCGGCGCAATCGGGCGGTGCCATCGGCGCGAACCCGCCCGTCGGGCGATCCGCGAACGCGACGTACTCCTGCTCGCCGAGCACCCGGGTCGATCGCATCCCGGCAGCACAGCCCGAGACCGCCACCAGCATGAGGATCAGCCGCATATCCCGATAACGCGCCGGCCACGGTTTCCTTTCACCCCGGCGCGAGGTAGGTCTCCGGGCCATGGGTCAGCTCGACGAGCGGACGTTCGAGGCCACCGTTGCGGCAGGGTGCCCGGCGTGCAAGGCGCCGACGCTCGTGATCCGGTCGTTCATCGACCGCCGCATCCTCCTGATGCTGGCGGATCCGAACGATCCGGGCCGCTGGGTCCACGACGGCGAGAAGTTCATCGACGGGACGTACTCGATCTCGTGCCCGAGCTGCGCGCACGTCGTGTTCACGAGCGACATCTGCCCGCGCTGCAATGCCGCCGGCGGCCTCGCCAAGGCGCTCGGCGAACCCTCGCGCCTCCCGATCCCCAAGCGCTGCCCCAAGTGCAACGAGCTCGAGCTCCTCGCGCTGGCCCTCGTGCCCGCCATCGCGAGCTATCCGTCGCCAAAGCCCAAGGCGCTCGCGGAGTACGGTGAGCCCGGGCACCACATGGTCGCCTACGCCTGCGAGTCCTGCGACAACGCGGTGGTCACGCAGAAGTGTCCGCTCTGCGACGCTCCCGGCCCGCTCCGCCCTCGTCCTTGAAGAGCGGCCTACGCGCCCGTTGCGAGCTCGCGCGCGAGCGCGCAGAGCATTCGCGTGATCTCGGCGTTCGACCACTCGGTCTGGTCGGCGACCCAGCGATCGACGGCGGCTTCACCGCCTTCCAGATAGACCGTGCGCAAGGGATTGCCGCCGAGCACGACTGATGAACCCGACGGGCCGCCGAGCCGGGCCCGCACGATCGGGAACACCTCGTCGATCTTCGATACCACCC
>JAYVLW010000120.1:0-6895 GCA_043759315.1 Myxococcales bacterium | reverse complement strand
TCAGCAGCACGCACACCACGCGCGTGAGCGACCGCAGTGCATCGCGTCGCGCATGCGCCCCATGCTCGACGAGCAGCCCCAGGCCCCCGAACCATGCGGTCGTGCCGGCAGCGATCCCGACGATCACCGCGAGCTGGCTCGCCGCGGGCGCGCCTCCCCATGAGGCGCCGACGAGGAAGACCCAGGTGACCAGGGCGGCCGGGTTCGCGAGCAGCACCATGTAGCCGATCGGTATGCCGCGCCACACCCCACCGCCCGGCGTGTCGGAGCTCGGCGCGGTCTCCGCCCGCTGTGCGCGGAGCGTGTGGGTGGCGTACGCGATCAGGATGAGCCCGCTCATCGCGTGCAACGCCTGGACGAGCGCCGGATGACCTGCCAGAGCACGGCCCACTCCGAGGATGCCGAGCCCAGCATAGGTCGCGTCGCCGAGGCCCGCGCCGAACGACGTCGCGACGGCTCGCGCGCGTCCATGACGAGCGGCCGCCGCGACCACCGCGAGGCCGCACGGGCCGGGCACCACGCTCGAACCGGCACCGAGCGCAACGCCCACAAGGAACGGCCCCAGCACTAATGGCTCGACCGCATGACCAGCCTGGGCATGACGTCTTCCGTCCGCGCGTACGAGCGCGCGTCGTCGAGCCACGCCTCATTGGTCCAGACCGACCAGCCGATCTGGAACCGGCGTGTGGTGCGCACGCCCTGGTGCGCGTACCGAAACATGCCTCCACGCGCGAACACATCGGGGTCGAGGCACCGCTGCAGCGTCGGGTGCCCGTAGAGGATCGCTGCCGGCCGAGGTGACGCCGCGATCGACGCGACGATCCGGTCGACGACCTTCGCCGCGACCGGCTCGCGAAACGGGTGATAGAGGTAGACGATCAGCGGGCCGCGCGGGACGTGCACCGCCGTCGCGTCCCCGAGGCAGAGCCGCACGGGCGCGCGGAGCGCGCCGCTGCTCTGCATCTTGGCGAGGTTGCGCTCGGCGGTCTCGTGCAGCATCGGTGACAGCTCGAGGCCGACCGCCTCGCGGAAGGGGCGCATCGCGGCGAGGAACACCGCGCGGCCCTTGCCGCTGCCGATGTCGACGAACGTCGCCTGCTCGAGCAGAGCGCGCGACCACGCGAGCGCGTCGAGCATCGCGTCGAGATCGCCATCCATCGAGGGTAGGTACATCGTCGCGCCGCGCACGCGCGGGGGCGGGATCCCCGCCTCGTCGGGCGTGACCCCCGCGTTGGTCTCGGTCCCGTACCGAGCGTCGAAGCCGCTGTCCACGTTGCGCGCCTCGGCGTCGGTCGAGTACGGCAACAGGCGCTGCAGGATCCTGCGAGGCCCGATCGCCTTCCACGAGTAGGTGAGGAGGTTGAACCAATGACGGAGCGTGCCGGTCAACGTGTGGAGCATGATGGCGTCCTTCCTGAACCCACCATGCGCGCGACCGGCGTGAGATCGCCTCGACAGCCGCGTGAAGGCCTCCCGCCTCCGAGGTGATCAACGCGTGAGCTGTATCTGACCGGGCCCGGCAGGACCTGGTAACCGAGCGGCTACGGGACGCCCGGACAGGTGCCGACGTCGTGTCCGAGCGAGTGCTCGAACAGGCACGTCCCGCGCTCGTGCGCGATCCGCGCCGCGGCTGGATCCTTGGCCACGCCGCGGCCGGTCTCGAACGCCTGGGCGAGGTGCTCGCAGCCGGTGCTCGCGTCCTTCGCGCACGAGGAGCGAAACCACCGCACCGCCTCGACCGCGTCCTTCGCGACGCCACGCCCCTCGGCGTACATGGTTCCCACGCCGTTGCACGATGGTGCGTAGCCGGCGGTGCAGGCCTTTCGAAACCGTTCGAGGGCGGCTCCGTCTTCGCCTGGTGAGTGGGCGTAGTAGTGGTCGAGCGCACTGGCGTGACACGCGACCGCGTTACCGGCGGCGCACTCGGTTTCGTGCTTCGCCGCGTCGTCGGCCCCGCTCGGCTCGTGGACGCGAACGGTCGTGGTTCGCGGCGCCGTCGCGTCGGAATCGGTCGCACATCCAGCTGCGAGGATCGTGACGAGCCACAGCTTCATGGGGTGACTATGCCCGATCGGCGCAGCCGCGCGGCTCTTGTCAGCCCTTCGCCGCCTGCCGCATCAGCAGTGCGATCTTCGCCTGTCGCTCGGTGATCGGGATCTCGGTCCCCTCGACGGCCCCGGGCCGATGGTCGAGGAGAACGGCGAACTCGACCGACTTCGCGTCTTCGGTCAGCTTCATGAGCAGCCGGGCGTGGCGGTTCCCGAGGAGGTCGACGTTCATGAGGATGGTCGTCTTGTCGGACATGGGCCCAGGCACTATCGCCCGACGAACGTCAGCGTCCCAACATCGATCATGCCATCGGGCCGAATCGTCCACGCCGACGAGCGGAACTGGATCGAGACGTTCGCGGTTCCCTGACCGCTGATGAGTCGACGACCCTCGCTGATGCCGGGCGTGTCAGGGCCAGCGTTCCCGGACGAACTGGTCGAGCGTGGCGACCTCGGCAGCCGCCGAGGTGCCGGCGAGCACGAGGCTCGCGCGCGCAACGGCGATCGTCGCCCGCGCACGATCGCGCTCGCGCGGCAACGCCGAGAGCGCCTGGCCGAGCGCGAACTGGGTCTTGCCGAGATCGAGCGGTGTCGCCTTGCCGCGCTCGAGCACGCGGACGGCCCGCTCGAGGTATGGCACGGCCTCCGCGACACGATCGCGCGAGGCCTCGAGCCGGGCAGCGCTGCGCAGGCCCATCGCGACGAGGTTCTCGCGGTGCTGCAGGCTGCGGTCCGCGAGATCGGCGGCGCGCACGTAGTGGGTGACGGCGTCGTCGATGCGATCGATCTCCTCGAGCGACATGCCGATCAGGATGTGCGCGTTGACCGCGTGTGCGCTCTCGCTCTGGTGCACGGCGTCGAGCATCGCGAGCCCGCGATCGAGCGCCGCGACGGCCTCGGCGTGCTTGCCGCTCGCCCCGAGCGCATCGCCGAGGCCGATCAGCGATTCGGCGACCTGGATGTTCCCGCCCGGGAATGCGGCCTGGCGGATCGCGAGCGAGGTCTGCAGCTCCGCGATGCCGGTAACGAAGTCATCCTGAGCGATCAAGGCGATGCCGAGGGCGTAGTGACCGAGCGCGACCTCCGGGTGCTGGGCACCGTTGATGGCGATGGCCTCGGCGATCGCGGAGCGGAGGGTGGTGAGGGCCTCGGCGGTCTTACCCTGGAGGCGCTGGAAGTGGCCGAGGCGAACCCGCGCGGTGTTCGCGACCCCGCGGCGCGGTGGCGTCGCGCGTTCGGCGAGCGCGATGGCAGCGGAGCACTGCGCGGCGACCTCTGCGGCCTGTGACGCGGTGACGTTGCGATTGCACCGGGACAGCGCCAGGTCGAGCGCACGCGTGTCGCGATCGGGGAGCTGCCCGAGGAGCGCCTCGGCGTAGCCATCGAACAGCTCGGCCTCGTCGTAGGTCCGCAGGTCGTTCCCCAGCGCCTGCGCGAGCTCGATCCACGCGGTGGCGAGGGTCTCGAGGTCGCGTGCGGCGGTGGCGGTGCGCGCGGCGACGTGCAGCGCCGCGATGCCCTCGGTGTAGTGTGCCGACGAGATCTCCAGCCGCCCGACGAGGAGCTCGGCGCGCGCGTGCAGCGGGCCGTAGCCCGCCTTCACGGTCCGATCGCGAAGCGCGAGGATGGCCGCACGGGTCTCGCCTGCCCGCCCGGCGAGCAGCGCGGCCTCGTAGATCGCGAACTCCGCGCGCATTGCATCGATCCCCGCACGCGCACTCTCGGCAGGCGGCAGCGGCGGCAGCGCGCCGAGCGCCGCGATGTCGGCGCACCGCTCCGGCGACGGCAGGCTCGCCGCAAGGGCATCCGCGCGGGCGATGACCTCCGCGTCGGGCCGCAACGCCAGCGCGACGACCGAGTGCAGCTGCACCACGAGCTGGTCCAGGCAGCTCTGCCGCAGCGTGTGGACCGCCACGGGTTGCACGCGATCGATCATGGTCGCGCGGCACGTGGCATTCGCCTGCGCGCGCCAGCGCGTCCCCCACGCATCGAGCTGCGCGATCGTCGACGTCGCCACCCCCGGCGCGAACGGCAAGCGGGTTGCCGCGAACGCGGCGCGCACGGCCGCATGGTCCACGTCGCCCCACTCCGCCGCGATCGGCTCCCCTGTCCGCGCGCACGCATCCGCGCCGCGGTCGCGCGCGAGCACGACGACCACGACGCCGAGCACCCCGAGCAGCAGTAGCGTGGCGATCACCCAGCGGCCAGCGCGCACCGGCGGCGGCGCGAGCTCGGCGAGCAGGGCGTCCATCGACGGGAACCGGTCCTCCGCCCGCACCGCGTGCCCGCGCCGGAGCGCGCGGCCGACGCGCTCGGTCGTCCCGTGGCCGCCGAGCGCCTCCGCGAGTGCGACGCAGAACGCATACTGATCCGCGCGACCATCGACGGCCTCGCCGCGCTTCTGCTCCGGCGCCATGTAGGCCGGCGTCCCGGCGACGCCGGCCTCGTCACCGCCGCGCGCGAGCCCGAAGTCGAGCACCCGGGCGCGGCCATCCGCGCCGAGGATGATGTTGCTCGGCTTGACGTCCCGGTGGACGAGGCCCACTTGATGCGCGGCCGCGAGGCCCCGCCCGGCCTGCGCGAACACGTCGAGGATGTCGAGTGGTGACGGTGCCGTGCGCAGCCAATCGCGCACGGTCACGCCCTCGACGTGCTCCATCGCGACGAACACCTCGCCGTCGGCCTCGCCCACGTCGTGAACCGCGATCACGTTGGGATGCGCGAGGCGCGCGATCGCGCGCGCCTCCTCACGCAGCTCGACGCCGGCGCGCGCGCGGCGCAGCACCTTCACGGCGACGCGACGATCGAGCTCCGGATCGTACGCGGCGTAGACCACGCCCATGCCGCCGGCGCCCAGCCGCGCGAGCAGCACGTAGCGCCCGAGGTGGCCCGCGATCTCGGGCTCGTGGGACTCACCACCCGGAGCGGCGGGCGCCGAGAGCTTCGCCAGCGCGACGACCAGCTCCTGGCAGATCGAGCACGTGTCGAGGTGACTCTCCAGCTCGTCGCGTTCCGCGCCGGAGAGCCGAGCCTCCGCGTAGGCGGCGATCGTCTCCTCGCCCGGGCACACGGCCCACGTTATCATGGCGTCCCGTGGCGTCCCCGCTCCTGGCCGAGGTCCTCGCCGCATCACGTGCGGCCTGGCCTGGCATCGAGATCTCCGACGACGACTTCGTCGCGTACGTCACGGCGCGGATCGACACCCCTCTCGACGCCGCGCTGCGCGCGCTCGTCGTCACAGATCTGTGGCTCGCGTGCGGCATCACGCGCGGCGTCCCCGCGGCGCTGCGCGAGCTCGATGCTCGCCTCACCGCGGTCGCGCCGGCGATCTCTCACCTCGATGGCGGCACCGCCCTCGTCTCCGACGTTACCGCCGCCGTGCGCGAGCGCGTCCTCGGCAGCGACGGCAACGGCAAGATCGCCGACTACCGCGGGCGTGGCGATCTGCGAGGCTGGCTGCGGGTGGTCGCCGTGCGCGAGGCGCTGCAGATCCTCCGCGCCCGCAAGCGCGAAGCGCCGATCAGCGCGGACCTCGCCGACCGCATCGACGATCGCGCCGTCGAGCTGCGGCCGGGCGAGCAGCGGGCGTATCGCGAGGCGTTCGATCGCGCGCTTGCCTCGCTCGTGCCGCGCGAACGAAATCTCCTCCGCCAGCAGTACGTGTACGGCGCGACCATCGACGAGCTGGGCGCCCTCTACGGCGTCCACCGCGCCACCGCAGCGCGCTGGCTCGCGCAGATCCGCGACACGCTGCTGTACCGCACGCGCGGTCACATCGCGGAGGCCATGCTCCTCACGGGCACGGCCCTCGAGAGCGCGATGGGGAAGCTCGCCGAGCACGTCGATTACTCGTTGCGCCACACGCTCTCGCGCGAGTGATCACCTCGCGATGCACGCAGCTTCAGCGCTGTTGCACTTCTCGTTGGTGGGGCAATCCACGTCGTACTTGCACGGCAGCCCCACGCAGTACGCCGTCTTGCTCATGCACTGCTCGGTCGCGCTGTTGCACACGAGGCCGTTGCTGCAGTCCGCATCGAACTGGCACTTCACGCCGGTCGCGCATGCGGGGTTGCCCAGCGCGATCACGCAGAACGCGCCGAGCGCCGCACTCAGATCGCCGTTGCACGCCGGATAAGGCCCGCTCGCGCCCTGGCAGACCCAGTCGTTGGCATCCGGCGTCGAGAAGCAGTCGAGGCCGGCGGACGGATTGCCGCCGCACATCGCGGCCTTGGTGATGCCCTTCTTGCACCAGCCTTCGAACGCGGCCTGGCCTCCTGCCGGCAGCGGCGTGCCGCAGGTATTGCCCGCGGTGGCGAGGCTCTGCGCGAACGCGACGCAGTCGGCGGGATCGAGCTGCGCGACCGAGGCATCCACGGACGGCTGATCGTCACCGGAGCTCGAGCCACCACACGCGGACAGGACGAAAGACAACACGAGTGCACTGCGGAACATGACGTCTCCAGGGTTGGGTATCCCTAGATGCGTGATCTCCCCGGTTGTCGCGCGAGGGCGCGACTTCGGCCGATTCGCGTGACATCGCGGTCACTTCGGGGGTGTCGCAGTCAGCGACTCGACCACTCGAAGACGAGGCCAACGCCGCCGCCGAGCCGATCGCCGGCGCGAACGCCGATCCCGAGCGCCTTGCGGTCGTCGTGGAGGAACATGTGATCGAGCTGGAGCTCGGCGGTGCTGCGCCCCGGCGCGGTCGGGCGTGCGACGGTGCGGACGCGGTTGCGATCCCCTGCCGTGTAGCGATCGGCCTCGAGGTTGCGGATCCGTCCGTACGCACCGCGCGGCTCGGACGCGTCGGCCCACGCCGCCACCCGATCGAGGAACAACAGGTGCGG
>JAYVLW010000119.1:0-3891 GCA_043759315.1 Myxococcales bacterium | reverse complement strand
CACCACGCCACCCTCCGGGAGTCCGTATGACCAGGTTCACGCCGATCGAGGATGCCTCGTCGTTTCGCAAGATGGCCGCGGCGATGTGGCGCGCGCCGCGCGATCCGTCGATCTACGGCAGCATGGACGTCGACGCGACCGCCGCGCTCGCGTTCCTCGCCGAGCACCAGCGCGCCACCGGGGTGCGGCTCACGGTCACGCACCTCGTCGCACGCGCCGTGGCGCTCGCGCTGCGCGATCAACCGGAGATCAACGGCAAGGTCCGGTTCTGGGGCCGGCTCGAGAAGCGCTCCACCGTGGACGTGTTCGTCACGGTCGCCACCGAGGGCAACAAGGATCTCTCGGGCGCGCGGATCGACCGCGCCGACGAGAAGTCCCTCGCCGCGCTCGCGACCGAGATCGCCGATCGCGTGGGCGAGATCCGCGGCGGCTCGGATACGAGCTACCAGCGGAGCCGCGGTGCGCTCAAGCAGATCCCGTGGTGGCTAGCGCGCCCGGCGACCTGGCTCTCCGACGTGCTCGTGAACGAGCTCCACCTCGATCTGACCGCGCAGGGCATGCCGCCCGATCCGTTCGGCTCGGCGATCGTGACCAGCGTCGGCATGTTCGGCATCGACGCCGCGTTCGCGCCGTTCGTACCGATGGCGCGCTGCCCGATGCTGATCCTCGTTCCGGAGATCCGGCCGCGCCCGTGGGCGGTCGGCGATGCCGTCGAGGTCCGCCCGGTGCTGCGCCTGTGCGCGACGTTCGACCACCGGCTGATCGATGGCGCGGCGGCGGGCCGGTTCGCGAATCGCCTCACGCGGCTGTTCGCGACGCCCGAGCTGCTCGCCTGATCACAGGGGATTCGGTGCGATGCCCACCGGAGAGTTCGGCGACGGCACCGGCGGCTGCTGCGGCGGCCCCGCCATCGGCGGCGGATTCGCGACGCACCCGACGAGCTCCGCGCTCTGCGTCCAGCCGCACTGGCCATCGCTCTGCCGCTCGCACGCAGCCGACGCGTAGCACGCGTACTCCGCCTTGTACTCGCACGTCGTCATCATCTGCTTGCCGGGCTCGGTGCACGCAGTGCCGCTGCATCCGCCCTTCTCGCAGGCTCCACCGCTGGCGATCGCGGGAGGCGTGCCGCACGGGGCGACGCTCTAACGCGCTCTCACCGAGCGCCGGCGCTCAGCCCCGGCACAGGCTCGGCCAGCGACATCGCCATCTGTACCGCCTCGGCCTGGGCGGCACGGGCTCATCGTCCACCGCCTCGCCGTCGCGACGCGCGAGCAGGCGGCGGATCTTACCCACGATACGCAGACACCACGCGAACGAACACCAGCAGCACCTCCGAGACCAGCGCCTTGGCGCGGAGCAGTCGGATCTGCAGCCACCGCGGGAACGACAATGCCGGTAGTCGGCGACCACGGGCAGGGTGTGATCGACCAGATCGGCCGCACCTGCCGCCATCCGGCGCGTGCATGCGTCGTCCGTAGCACAGGACCAGCACTCTGTCCGGTATCCGGACATCCGATCGATGAACGTCCAGCCGGCGGACGCCGCGTCACCCGAATCGTTGCCAAGCCGTCGAATCGCTCGAGCGGGCGAGCGGCACGGCCCCTGCCTGCACGCGTCGGCGAACATGCTCGCGGCCCAGCTGTCGCCGACGCCAACGCGCGCGTATGCCCGCCGCCAGCCGGAAGAGTCCACGTTCTACGGCGTGGTCCGCGACCATCTCCCAGCGTTACTCGAGCGCGCCCGCGATCATTCCGAGCACGGGTTCGGCTATCCGCGCTTCGTCGAGCGGGAGTTCGAGAAGTTCCTCGCCTGTGGCGTGCTCTGCAACGGCTTCGTGCGCGTGCGCTGTGACCACTGCGCCGACGAGCGATTGGTCGCCCTCTCCTGCAAGACCCGCGGCTTCTGCCCGTCGTGCACGAGTCGCCGGATGGCCGGCACCGCAGCCCACCTCGTCGATCGCGTGCTCCCCGCTGTCCCGTACCGACAGTGGGTGCTCTCGTTGCCGCGGCAGGTGCGGTTCCTGATCGCCCGCGACAGCGACCTCCTCACGCGGGTCCTCGGCGTGTTCCTGCGCAAGGTGTTCGCCTGGCAACGTCGCCGTGCCCGCGCCTACGGAATCGACGATCCGCAGTGCGGCGCCGTCACGTTCGTCCAGCGGTTCGGCTCGCTGCTCAATCTCAATTGCCACGCCCACGCTCTGCTCCCCGAGGGTGTGTTCGCGGCCGACCCGGACGGCGCCGTTTCATTTCATCCGCTGCCCCCGCCGTGGGACGACGATGTCGTCCGGCTGCTCGATCAGATCGCTCGCGCGATCCACCGCCTCGTTCAGCGCCGCCGCGCGCTCCACGCTGACGACGCTCCGCCGGATCTGCTTGCGTCCGAACAGGCCGAGGCCGTTGCCAGCCCGCCCTTTGCGGGCCGCACCGCGTTTCCCAGGCCCGGCCACCGGTCCGCGTTCCTCGATGGCTATTCGCTCCACGCCGATCGTCTCTTCGATGGCGAGGATCGCGACGGCCTCGAGCGCCTGTGCCGCTACGGCGCCCGCTCGCCGATCGCCAACTCTCGGCTCTCGCGCGATCAGACGGGACGGGTGGTGATGGCCCTCAAGCGTCCGTTGCGCGACGGTCGCACCGAGCTCGCGTTCACGCCCGTCGAGTTTCTGCGTCGGCTCGCGACCTTGATTCCGCCACCGCGGTCTCATCTCACTCGCTATCACGGCGTGTTCGCACCCCACCACGCGCTCCGCGCCGGCGTCGTTCCTTCGGATTCCACCGCGTCGGTGGACGTCGGCCGTCGCGCCGGTCCGCTCCCTCGGCTCGCGTGGGCCGCGCTCATGAAGCGCGTATTCGCGATCGACGTCCTGGTCTGCGACACCTGCGGCGGCGCCATGCGCATCCTCGCCGTGCTCCCCGACGGCGACGCCGGCCGCGCCATCCTCCAACACCTCGGCCTCCCGATCGAGCCGCCCGATCCTCGCGCACTCGCGCCACCTTCTCGGTGGTTCGACGGCGCGTGATCGAGCCCGCCACATCCCATCCCATCAGACGGGGATGATCGGCCATCTGCGTCCGCGCCCCCGCCTGGAGTCGAGTGTTGTGACGCTGCTTACATTGCGCGCGCATCCATCCCCAGCGTTCCGTCCTCCTCCCACCGTTCACCCACCTCACAGCCTGGCCGCACCGAGACCGCCGGGCCGAAATGCCGGTTTGTTTTACTTATGCGCTATGCGCAGTCTCAGCTATTACGGCGCCAGGTAATACGACCGCACGCTGATGGGCTGGACGCAGGTCGATCCATTGTTCCTGCGCGTCCCGGACCTCGCGAAGCAGTCGACACCGCGCCGATCGAACCTCGGCGCGTTCAGCCTGAACAACCCGGTGCGGTACATGGACCCCGACGGGCGGGACTCGGTTTCATCGGGCGCGAGTTCGGGCGCAGCAGGCGTCTGCAACCAAGACGCGGGCGGACGCTGCACGATGGAGAGCGGTGGCGCTGACACGTCATCCGGCCGCAGGTCATCAAGTGAAGGTCTTGCGGAGCTCATTGCCCAGGACATGAGTAACAAGGCAGCGCTCGAGGCCGCCGAGAGTCTTAGAAGTCAGAGCGAGGCACTCGCTCGACCTTCGTTCTGTGCCGAGTGCTTCATTATCAAGGTTGTTACTGGTCTATTCCTTTTCCAGATAGTCGGTCGGTTCAACGACCTAGACGATTCACCCGACCGCGCAGCCAACGCTGCGGATCCTCGCGTGGAACTGACTTCCGGCACAGCGCCTCCTCCTCCTCCTCGTTCGGGGAGAAGTACAGCGCCGAGGCCCGCGCCAGCGCGGGCGCCGGCACCTCGCGCGACTCCGACCCGTTTTGTGGCCGGGGCCGGGGGGACGGTCGATTTGA
>JAYVLW010000118.1:0-6269 GCA_043759315.1 Myxococcales bacterium | reverse complement strand
GATCGACACCGTGCGCAGACCGGCGAGCGTGGACTTCGCGCGGGTGCGCAGCGTGCTCGCGCAGCTCGCCGAGGGTCTCGCGTTCCTCCACGCGCGCGGCGTGATCCACCGCGACGTCAAGCCTTCGAACGCGATCGTCGTCGATGGCTCCGTCAAGCTGCTCGACTTCGGCCTCGCGCTCGAGAGCCGGCGCCGAGACGAGGACCTCGCGCGCGAGACCCGGATCGTGGGCACCGCCGCGTACCTCGCGCCGGAGTACGTCGAGAAGCTCGTCGTCAGCGCGCTGATGGACGTCTACGCGCTCGGCGTGCTCGCGTTCGAGCTGTGTACCGGTGCACCACCATTCGGCGGCACGATGCACGTGCTCGCGCGCCTGCGAAAGACGATCAAGATGCCGCGCGCGAGCGAGGCCAACCCGGAGGTCCCGCCCGATCTCGATGACCTGATCACCGCGATGCTCTCCGCGTCTCCGAGCGAGCGCCCGGCGGCGCTCGATGTCGCGATGCAGTTGTCGGGTAACCTGTCGCAGCCGCGCACGGCGCGCCGCGAGCTGTCCTTCGTCGGTCGCGAGGCCGAGGCCGCGCGCCTCGCCGACCGGATCGCGGATCCCGCACCGCACGGCCGACTCGTGCTCGTGACCGGCCCATCGGGCGCGGGCAAGACCACCCTCATCGACGAAGCGGTGGGTCGCGCGCGGGGTCTCGAACTGTTGCACTGGCGCGGCCGCTGCCACGAGCGCGAGCACATGCCGTACCGCGCGTTCGATTCGATCATCGACGACCTCGCCACCGAGCTCGCGGGCGATCCGCGGCTCGCCCGGGAGGTCGGGCACGCCGGTGCGCTGGTCCGCGTGTTCCCGGTGCTCGCGCCGCTGATCGATCCCGTGGTCGGCGAGGAGCCGGCGGCCGCCGATCTCCGCGTCGAACGCGAGCGCGCCTTGTTCGCGCTGATCCAGATGATCCGCACGCTGATGACCGCACCGCGCGGGCTCGTGGTGATCGACGATCTGCAGTGGGCCGACGACGACAGCCTCGAGCTGCTCGCGCTGATCGTCGAGAAGATCGAGCGCCCGCTCACCGTGGTCGCGTCGTGGACCACCGAGGGCGCGGCGGCGGCGCCGGCACAGCTGGCGCTGCTTGCCAAGCTAGGGCCCGCCGCGGAGGTCGTCGATCTGCCGGCGATGACGGACGCCGAGGTGCTGCGCGTGATCGCGGAGCTCGCACCACGCGCGCCGACCGAGCGGATCGTCGCCGCGGCGCGCCTGGCCGCCGGGAGCCCGTACCTCGCGGAGCTGATCGGCCGCGAACTCGGTGAAGCCGACATCGCGGATCTGCAGGCCGCCGAGCTGCGCCGCCTCGATCGCCTCGGCGCGCCCGAGCGAGCCGTCGCCGAGATCACGGCGCTCGCCGGAGGCACCGCGAGCTTCGAGCAGCTGCGTGCGCTCGCCGAGCTGCCCTCGAACCGGCTGTCCTCGGTCCTGCGTAACCTCGAGGACGCGCGCATCGTGCGCACCTCGCCCGCCGTCACCGGCGAACCGGTCTACGTGTTCTATCACCAGCGCCTGCGCGAGACCGCCGACGCCGCGATGACCGACGCCGCCCGCCGCACGCTGCACCAGAGGTTCGCGCAGTGGTTCGAGGCCACCACCTGCGATGCCGGTCAACTCGCGTATCACTGGAGCGCCGCCGGGCATCCCACGCGTGCCGCGCACTGGTCGATCGTGGCGGGCGAAGCAGCGCAGGCGCAGCTCGCCTGGGGCGTGGCCTCCGACTGGTTCGCGCGCGCGGTCGCGCTCGGCACCGCGACGATCCCGGTACGCGCGCAGCTCGCCCAGTGCCTGTTCCTGGGCGGCAAGCTCGCGCAAGCCGCCGAGGAGTTCCTGACCCTCGCGGAGGCGGATTCCGATGGAGACCGCTGGCGCGTGCGCGCCGCCGAGGCGTACCTCAAGCTCGGCGAGCTCGACCGTGGCACCAAGCTCCTCGACGCGATCCTCGCGCGCCGAGGTCAGCGCCGCGCGCGCAACCGCGCGACGTCGGTGATCCGCGCGGTCAGCGTCGCCGCGCGCTGGCTCGCGCCCGTGCGGGTCAAGCAGCGCCCCGTCGATGACGTGCTGTCCTCGGTGTACCGGGTGATCGCGAGCTTCCTCTCGACCCCGTACCCGATCGAGTCCCTGGAGTACGTGCTGCGCGGGGTCGCGCTTGCCGAGACCACCGGTGATCGCGCGGCGCACGCGATGGGCATGGCCATGCTCTCGGCGTACGTCGCGACCGGATCCCTCGGGCGGTTCGGTGACCGCGCGATCGCGAACGCGCAACGGCTGAGCGCACAGAGCGGCGCGCCCTACCCCGGCATGGTGGTCGCGGGCGCGAGCGGCATGCTCGCCACGCTGCGCGGCAACTGGACGGGCATGCGCCGCGCCCACACCGAGGCGGAGACCGTGTGCAAGCGCCTCGGCCTCGAGAGGTCATGGGAGGCGTCGTTCCTGCGCACCTACTGGGCGCTCGGCGAGCTGTACGCCGGCGAGGCGCCTCGCGCGCTCGAGCTGCTCGCCGGTCTCACCGATACCAGCGAGGATCTGTGGACGCGCGCGATGCTCGGCTCGTGTCGCGGCCGGGTCCACGTGCTCGCGGGCGACCTCGGCGCCGCGCGGAACGTCGCCGACGAGCTCGCGCGCACCCCGGCGGCGCGCCAGGGCATGTCGTCGATCTATCGCCAGGTGTTCCTCGGCGAGCTCGCGCTCGCGGAGGGCGACTGGCAGCGGGCGCGCCTCGTCGGTGACGAGCTCGCGAAGTCCGCACGCACCCAGTGGCTGTCGACGATGCCCGCGATCTCCGCGATGGTCGACGTGATCACGAGCACCGCCGAGCTCGGTCTCGCGAACGGGGGAGAGCGCGCCGCGGCGGAGCGTGCGCTCGGCACGGCGAAGCGGCTCCATCGCCGCGGCCGATCCTCGTTCTACGCCGCGACAGCCCTGAGGATCTGGGGGCAGGCCGAGGAGCTCCTCGGCGACCACGCCGCGAGTCGCGCCACGCTCGAGCGCGCCGCGCGCGTCGCCGCGGAGCGCGGCGGCAAGGTCGATCGTCTTGCGATCAGCGCGCTCATCGGCGCACCGATCGAGCCCGGTCCACTCGGACCAGCGGTCGCATGGAGTACCGGAGGAGTATGGCAGCTACGGTGATCGTCATCGGTGGTGGTGTCGGCGGCCTGACCGTCGCGCACGAGCTCGCGGAGCGCGGGTACGACGTCCACATCTACGAGTCGCGCTCCGCCTGGGGCGGGAAGGCGCGCAGTCAGCCCGTCCCCGGCTCCGGCTCGGGCGGCCGCGCGGATCTTCCCGGCGAGCACGGCTTCCGGTTCTATCCGCGGTTCTACACCCACGTGATCGATACGATGAAGCGCATCCCGAGCGGTGTCGGTGGCTGGGTCGTCGATCAGCTACGCCCGACCACGGAGAGCGCGATCGCCCTCGTCGATCGTGGCACCTGGTACCGGTTCTACCGGCGCGCCGCGAGCAAGCCGTTCGAGGTCATCGCCGCGCTCGAGCTGTTCTTCCAGGAGCTCGACTTCGACGACGAGGACATCGCCCTGTTCGCGGCGAAGATCCTCGAGTTCCTCACCACCAGCGACGAGCGCCGGCTCGGCGAGTACGAGCAGATGTCGTGGTGGGACTTCCTCGAAGGCGACCTCTACTCCGCCAACTTCCAGCGCCAGCTGCGCGCCGTGCCGCGCACGATGGTCGCGATGGATCCGCGCCGCGGCTCCGCGCGCACCGTCGGTGCGGTCTCGATGCAGCTGATCCTCGACTTCGCCGATACCGGCGTCACCAACGACCGCACCATGGGCGGCCCCACCAGCGAGATGTGGATCGATCCCTGGGTCGCCCATCTCACCACGCTCGGTGTCACCTTCCACGGCGGCCTCACCGCGACCAGCATCGACACCGCCGCCGGCGCGATCAGCGGCGTCCACCTCTCCGATGGCTCGACCGTCACGGGCGATCACTACGTCCTCTCTGTTCCTCTCGACGCCGCCATCGGCCTGATCTCGCCGGCGATGGGCGGCCTCGATCCGCAGCTCGAGCGCCTTCGCCTCGCGAACCCCGACGACCTCGTGTCCTGGATGGTCGGCATCCAGTACTTCCTCTACGAGGACGTGCCGCTGGTGCGCGGCCACACGTTCTACCCCGACTCGCCGTGGGCCCTCACCACGATCAGCCAGCCGCAGTTCTGGCGCGACCTCGGGATCTTCCGCACCCGCTACGGTGCCGGCGACGTCGGCGGCCTGATCTCCGTCGACGTGTCGGACTGGGACACCCCGGGCGCCTTCATCACCAAGCCGGCAAAGCAGTGCACGCCGGCCGAGATCGCGCAGGAGATCTGGGAGCAGCTCAAGGCGGCCCTCAACGGCCTCGCGCCCGGCGAGGAGACGCTCACCGATGCGATGCTCCATTCGTGGCACCTCGACGACGATCTCGACTTCACGTCGGGCATCCCGCCGAAGAACACCTCGCGCCTCCTCGTCCACCCGCCCGGCTCGCTCGCCGTGCGCCCCGCGGCGAAGACCCTGATCCCGAACCTGGTGATCGCCGCCGACTTCGTCCGTACGAGCACCGACCTCGCGTCGATGGAAGGCGCGAACGAAGCCGGGCGCATGGCCGCGAACGCGATCCTCGATCGCGACGCGTCGCCCACCGCGCGGGCGAAGCTGTGGCCCGTCACCGAGCCCGAGACGTTCAAGTACGCGAAGAAGCTCGACCGCTGGCTCTACGCGCGCGGGCGTCGCCACGCGTTCGAGATCCTCGGCATTCGCAACGCCGCGCGCGCGGCGAACTGGTTGCGCCGGTTCGAACGCCTCGCCGGCATCGCGAAGATCGACGACTGGTTCGACGAGCGATTCCGCATCACCAAGATGATGCGCGGCGTGCTCTCGCTCCTCGGCCTCTGACCCGCTGCGGTCCATTCGAGATCCGTGTCCGGAATCTCGACCGTGTTCGCGCACTCCGCGTCGAGAGGTAAGTCACTCGTGCTCGGCAAACCACACCGTGCCCAAGGCGGAGAAGTACAACCGCTCGCAGTCCTCCGTGAGCTGCGCGCTGCCCACGAATTCCACGGGCTCGAGTGGGCGAAATGGTCCGAACGCGTCGGCGAGAGTGGCACGGTCGCTGTAGAGAAGACCTGCCCCGTCGAAGCTGGCACCGAGGTAGACGAGACGTAGACCATCTGGGCTGAGGTTCAAGTAGTCACCACCCAGCCCACTCAAATGGAGTGATGCATTGGAGTAGGTGGCCGCGTCGCGCCAGCTTTGATCCGGCAGCTGAACGAGCTCGTGCATGCCGGTCGGGGTCAGCCCGACGAGATGCACCGCGGGCCCTCGAGTCGGGGTCGAGATCACGAGGAACCTCCCCGCGCTGTCGACCGGAATCGGATCGAGGACCCAGGCGGCGCCGGTGCGGTGCGCGAAGGTGTGCTTCCTGGTCGCGGACTCATCGAACGACACGATGGCGACGTCTCCATCGGGGCCAAGTCGCGCTTGGCGGATCGTGATCGCGCCCGTCGACTGGAGTCCGAGCGCGAGGGTCAACGCACCGTCGACCTGGCCTTCGTAGTAGTTGTCCGCGCAGCGAGCGAGTGCAGTCCCCGCGCGAAGGCTCAACGAGTACTGCGTGCAGTCCTGCAGCACCGCTTGACGGAATTGTCGCGAGAAGCGCGGCAGTGTTCCGGTCGATGGGCAGCGATACGGTGCATCGGGAGGAGCATCGAAGTACGCCGCGTCGATTGCGTGCGTGGGATCCAGCCCGAGGAGCGGATTACACCCGCCGAGCAGGACGCCCACCGCTGCGCTACAGCCGATCCGCATAGAACACCGCGTGGAGTCCAGGAATGTACATCCGGCCGCAGTCGCTGGTAATGAACCAGTTCGGAACGTTCGGAGCGGACATCGTGCGGGCTCGCGAGAACGGGGCCCCGAGCTGTACTCGATCGAGGTACGCCAGATGCCCGGTGCTCGGTCCTTGGTCGGAGACCTGCAGCACTAACCGCGTGCCGTCCGGGGCGAGCCACATCGCGTTGACGTTGGTAACGCCGAGCGAGGGCAGATCGTGCGACGCGACCGTCGACCACACGCCGGCTGGGTCTTCGACCAATTCGACCAGCAACGTGGATGACGCCAGCTGAAGCAGATGCGGGCGCGGGCCCCGGGTGGGTGCGGTCACGCGTGGGGATCCGGGCACCGAGCCCGCGTCCTGAATCCAGGTGCCCGTCGGCGTTCGG
>JAYVLW010000117.1:0-2606 GCA_043759315.1 Myxococcales bacterium | reverse complement strand
GCGGTGCCGATGGTCTCGGGGCGCGGCCTCGGCCACACCGGCGGCACGCTCGACAAGCTCGAGTCGATCCCCGGGTTCCGCGTCGACCTGCCGGTCGAGAGGTTCAAGGAGCTCGTCGACTCGCTCGGCGTGTGCCTGATCGGCCAGACCGCGCGGATCGCGCCGGCCGACAAGCGGCTGTACGCGCTGCGCGATGTCACGGCTACCGTCGAGTCGCTGCCGCTGATCGCGTCGTCGATCATGTCCAAGAAGCTCGCCGAGGGGATCGACGGCCTGGTCATCGACTGCAAGGTCGGCAAGGGCGCGTTCATGAAGACGATCGAGCGCGCCCGCGAGCTGTGCGCGCTGATGCGCACGATCGGCACGCGCGCCGGCAAGAACATCACCTGCGTGCTGACCGACATGGAGGCGCCGCTCGGCCGCACCATCGGCAACGCGCTCGAGATCCGCGAGTCGATCGAGATCCTGAAGGGTGGCGGCCCGGTCGATACGCGCGAGCTGACCCACGTGCTCGGCGCCGAGATGCTCGTGCTCGGTGGGGTCGCGAAGGATCAAGCGGAGGGCGTGGCGCGGATCCAGAAGGTGCTCGCCGATGGCAGCGCGCTCGAGGTGTTCCGCAAGGTCGTGGCTGCGCAGGGCGGAGACCCGCGCGTGTGCGACTCGCCCGGCAGCGTGCTGCCCAGGCCGGCATCGCGCGACGAACTGACGCTCGCGCCCGGGCGCGTGGTCGCCATCGATTCCGAGGCCCTCGGCATCGCGGCGCTCGTGCTCGGCGCCGGCCGCCGCACCGCCGAGGATCGCATCGACCCCTCGGCCGGCCTCGTCGTCGACGCGTACCTCGGCGAGGTCATCGAGGCCGGCGGGCCACCGAGCGTGATGCTCCAGCACAGCCTGCCCGCCGGAGATTCGCGGCTCGCCGAGGCGCGTGCGATGATCGAGCGCGCCTTCGTGATCCAGCCCGCCGACATGCCCGCGCCCACGCTCCGCGCGTCGCGGATCCTCGAGGTGATCCGATGACCGAGCCGGGTGCACTCTACGACCGGGTCCAGGCCGCCGTGGCGACGATCCGCAAGAACGCGATCGGCCACGCCCGACCAACGATCGGGCTGATCCTCGGATCGGGGCTCGGCGCGTTCGCCGACAAGCTTGGCGATGCGACCGGCGCGAACGGCATCTCGCTCGGCATGCCGCGCGCGATCGACTACGGCGAGATTCCCGGCTTCGCGCGCTCGCACGTGGCGGGCCACAAGGGCCGCCTCGTGGTCGGCTACCGCGAGGGCGCCTGCTGCGTCGCGATGCAGGGCCGCGTACACATGTACGAGGGTCACAGCGCGGCCGATGTCGCGTTCCCCGCGCGCGTGCTGGTCGCGCTCGGCGCGAAGGTCCTGATCATCACGAACGCCGCTGGCGGCTGTAACCCGACGTGGTCGCCGGGCACGCTGATGCTGATCCGCGATCACATCGACATGCTCCGCGATCACGCGCTGCGCGGACCGAACGACGAGCGCCTTGGCCCGCGGTTCCCCGACATGACCACCGCCTACGCGCCCGAGCTGCGCGCGCTCGTCAAGAGCGTCGCGGCGAGCGCCGGCATTCCGCTACAGGAGGGCGTGTACGTGGCGATGCCCGGCCCCACCTACGAGACGCCGGCCGAGGTGAAGATGTTGCAGACGCTGGGCGCCGACGCGACCGGAATGTCGACGGTGCCCGAGGTCTGCGTCGCCCGGCACATGGGCGCGCGCGTGATCGGCATCTCGTGCATCACGAACCAGGCCGCGGGGATCACGGGCCAGCCGCTGTCACACGAGGAGGTCACCGAGACCGCGACCCGCGTGCGCGGGACGTTCGAGGGTCTGCTCGACGGGATCCTCGCGAAGCTCGTTGCCACCGGAGAGGCGGCGTGACGAGCGACCTCGTCGCGAAGGCGATCGAAGCGATGCGCGGCGCGTACGCGCCGTACTCGAAGTTCACCGTCGGCGCGGCGCTGCGGGTCAGCGGTCGGACGTTCACCGGCGCGAACGTGGAGAACGCGTCCTACGGCCTGTCGATGTGCGCCGAGCGGACGACGATGTTCCACGCCGCGAGCCACGGCGCGCTCGAGCTCGAGGAGGTCGTGGTGTGCACCGAGGCGTCGCCGCCGTCGTCGCCGTGCGGCGCGTGCCGGCAGGTGCTGTACGAGTTCGCGGCCGATCCGACGAAGGTCATCGTCACGTCGGTGAACCCAGCGGGAGAGCACCGCAGCTGGACGCTCGCCGAGCTCCTCCCCGACGGCTTCAACGGACGCGAGCTGCCGTGAGCGAGCTCATCCTGCGAGGTGGGACGATCCTGACGATCGACCCGCAGCACCGCGTCGTCGCGGGTGACGTCGCGAGCGTCGACGGGGTGATCGTCCACGTCGGCGGTGACTACACGCCGCAGACACGCGACTACCAGATCATCGACTGCACCGGCTGCATCGTGATGCCCGGCCTCGTGCAGGCGCACGTGCACACGTGCCAGACGCTCGCGCGCGGCCGCGCCGACGACATGGAGCTGCTCGACTGGCTGCGCACGGTGATCTGGCCGTACGAGGGCAAGCTCGATGAGGCCGCGGCCACGGCGAGCGG
>JAYVLW010000116.1:0-11415 GCA_043759315.1 Myxococcales bacterium | reverse complement strand
CGTAGGTGATCGCTTTCTCTTCGGTTTCCTCGGCGACCGCGTCGTCGAGGGATGCTGCTTATAAGGGGTCGCTTCGAATCTGTCAACGCCGTTCGAATTATTTTCCACCTGCACCACCCGACACGACCGAAATACTCGAACCGACAGACTTTTTCGGAACTATTTAGATTCCGATCCCACTCCATCCGCCGCACCGGCCAGTCCGGTACGCTGCCGTAGGTACCATGCTCGAGCGCATCGGCAATTGCCGCATCGTCGAAGAGGTCGCTTCTGGAGGAATGGCGGTGGTTTACCGCGCCATTCAGGAGCCCCTGGGGCGAACCGTCGCGATCAAGGCCCTCAAGAGCTCCGCCGCATCGGAGGAGCACGTGGTCACTCGCTTCGAGCGAGAAGCCAAGAGTCTCGCAACCTTACAGCACGAAAATATCATCCACGTCTACGACTTCCACCGCGAGCGGGGCGCCCTGTTCATCGTGATGGAGTACGTCCAGGGGATCGACCTCTACGACCTCCTCGAGAAGTGCGGCCGCCTCCCCTACGACGTCGCCGCGATCATCGCGATGCAGGTCGCGCGCGCCCTGGACTACGTCCACTACCGCTCGATCGTCCACCGCGACATCAAGCCCGCGAACGTGATGCTGTCGCGCCAGGGCGGTGTGAAGGTCATGGACTTCGGCATCGCGCGCGACACGAACTTCACGGACCTCACCGAGGCTGGCACCGGCATCGGCACGCCCGCGTACATGTCTCCCGAGCAGGTGCTCGGCGACAAGCTCGACGCGCGCAGCGACATGTTCTCTCTCGGTGTCGTGCTCTACCAGATGGTCACCGGGAAGAAGCCATTCGTCGAGGACGAGAAGCGCTCGGCGATGCACAAGATTCGCCTCGAGAAGCACATCAGTGCCCGCAAGCTCAACCCCGATATCCCGCGCGAGCTCGAGCGCATCATCGATCGCTGCCTCGAGAAGCAGCCGCGCGATCGCTGGCGCAGCTCGCAGCACATGGTGATGGCGCTCGAGCGCTTCCTCGCGCGGCACGTCGAGATGAATCACCACGCACGGCTCGTGCTGTTCCTCCGCTCGCAGAACGTGATCACGCAGCTCGAGGCCGACGAGTATCTCAACGCATCGGCGCTGGGCGGCCACAACGCACAGACCGCAGCGCTTCCGAACATGCAGGCGAAGCACACGGTCCGCGCCGGCCTCGTCGCACACAGCGTGACGTTCGGCGTGCTCGCGCTGATGCTGGGCCTCATCCACGTCGCACCGCTTGGCGCCACGCCCGAAACCACCGTCGTCGTCAACCAGACCGTCGGCCGCGGCTTCATCCGCGTTCACGCGTATCCGTGGGCGAACATCGCGATCGACGGCAAGCCGTCCGGGGAGACCCCGATCGACAAGCCGATCGAGCTCGCCGATGGCGAGCACACCATCAAGTTCGAGCATCCGTTCTACGTGGCCGTCGACAAGAAGGTCGTGGTCAACGGCGGCACGCCCGACGGCGCCACCCTCGTCAGCACCGACTTCATCAAGGAGAAGACCACGATGGTCGCTGGCAAGGTCGTGCCGCCCCCGCCGGGAGCCGACAAGTGATGCGCACCCTCCTCGTCATGGCGCTGGTGATCACCGGCCTCGCTCCCCGTGCGCACGCGCAGGATGCGACGAGTGACGTCACGCTCTATCGCGTCAAGCAAGGCGACAACCTCGACCTGATCGCGGCCGAGTTCTACGGAGATCGCAACAAGGCGATCTTCATCATGGTGTCGAACAAGATCTTGCACCCACGACCGCTCAAACCGGGCGAGCGGCTACGCATTCCCGTCACGCGCCAGGTGACCACGTCGCCCGGCGATACCTGGGAGTCGCTCGCGTCGACGTACCTCGGCGATCCGCGGCGCGGCTCGTTCCTCGCGGAGTTCAACGGCCTCGCAGGCGACGATCTCGCGAGCGGAACCCCGCTCCAGATCCCGTTCACGATCACGCACACCGCCGGCGGTACGGAGACCGTCGCGAACATCGCGCTCGCGTACTTCGGCGACAACAAGAACGCATCGCTGATCCGCCGTTACAACTTCCTCGACAAGGACGCGATCGAGAAGGGAGAGCAGCTGATCGTCCCGATCAACAACGTGCGGCTGCAGGCATCGAAGATGCCGGCGATCGACGCCGAAGCGAAGGCGCGCCGCGATCGCCAGCGCGAAGCACAGGTGCGAGCGAGCAAGTCGTTGCCGGCCGCGCGTCTCGCGTGGCGCGAGGGCGACTTCGCGGGCGTCAAGGCGGCGCTGTCGAGCGTCGAGCTCGACGTCGACTACCTCGATACCGCGCAGGCGATCGAGGTCGGCCTCCTGCTCGGCTCGATGCACGTCGCGCACGGCGACAAGGAGCCGGCGATGGAGGCGTTCAAGCGCATCCTCGAACGGCGGTCCTCGTACCAGCTCGATCCGTACTACTTCCCCCCCAAGATCCAGGCCGTGTGGAAAGAGGCCGGCGGCACGATCGCCGCGCCGAACTGATTGCGGTCGCAGCCCCGATTGGTCATGGTCCGGCGATGCGGGAGGCCGACCATCGACCCTGCGGGTGGCCGCTCGTGGCCGTCGTGGTCGTCTCCGGCTGCGGCAGCGGCGCGAGCTCCGTGCCCGTGGGCGAGCGCGTCGGACCCGCGCTGACCGCCGCGCTCGCTGCCGCCGACAGCCAGCGCGCCCCCTGGCGCTGCGCGGCGCCGGACGGACCGACCCTCGCCGACGAGGCGGTGCCGGGCTGGAAGCTCTCGGGCCACACGCTGCACGCCGAGGCCACCGGCGACATCACGATCGCCGCGGTCGCCGACGCGGGCGGCGCCGCCCCGCCGACGATCGCCGCGCTCGGCCGCCTCAAGACCAAGCTCGCGAAGGCCGATCTCGTGATCGCGCTCGGGGGCATGGGCACGACGCAGGCCGAGCTCGAAGCCACCCTCGGGGCGCTCGCCGACACGGCCCATCCCGTGGTCGCAGTCCCGGGAGATCTCGAGAGCGCGGGGGCGCTCGCCGCGGCGATCGGCGCGCTGCGTGCCAGGGGCCAGGTCGTGATCGATGGCCGGCTCGCCCAGCGCATCGAGCTGCCGGGGGCGACGATCGCGACGATCGCCGGCGCCGGTGCGGCCGGTCGCCTGGTCGCCGGTGCGGACGGCTGCGCGTATCGCGCGGCGGACGTCGTGGCGGCAGCCGCCGACCTGGCGCGTCGCAAAGGGCTGCGGATCCTCGCCGCGGCGGAGGCGCCACGGCTGACCGTGGATGGCGACGCCGCCGGCGAGCTCGCGCTCACCCCTGCCGCCGGTGTGGAGATCGATCTCGTGCTGCATGGCCCGCTCGTGGCCGCCCCGTCGAAGGCGCGGAGCGGGGGGCGCGACGCCGACGCGATCGCCCTGTCGCCCGGTACCGTCGACGCGACGCCGCGGTTGCCCGGCCCCGTCCGCGCGCCAGGCGCCGGCATCCTTTCGATCCGCGGTGACGCGTGGAGCTGGACCCCGATCGCGGACGCGGAGTGACGCGGTGCTATGATCACATCCGTTCATGTCGACCCCGGCACAGCGCTTCGTGTGCCCTCGGTGCGCCACCGAGTTCGACGAAGCTAGCCAGTTCTGTCGGCAGTGTGGCTCGGACATGACCCGCGCGACGGCGCCCCAGTCCGCGCTGCCGGAGCCGTCCGCGCAGCCGACCGACGCCACGGTGCCACTCGAGGCGATCTCGACCGCCGACCGTCGACTCTCGGACTCCAACCAGGCGTGGCTCGGCAAGCTCGTCGACGGTCGCTATCGCGTGCTCGAGGTGATCGGCCGCGGTGGCATGGGCGTGGTGTACCGGGTCGAGCACCTGCGGATGGGCAAGATCGCGGCGATGAAGGTGCTGCACCGCGACCTCGTCACCGACGCCGACGTGCAGCGACGCTTCGAGACCGAGGCCGCATCGATCTCGAAGCTCAACCACCCGCACACGGTGCAGGTGTTCGACTTCGGCAACTTCCTCGGAAACGCGTACCTGATCATGGAGCTGGTGCGCGGCATGGATCTCGGCCGCGTGATCTCGCGCGACGGGCCGA
This sequence comes from Myxococcales bacterium, assembly GCA_043759315.1. Lineage (GTDB taxonomy): Bacteria > Myxococcota_A > Polyangia > Haliangiales > Haliangiaceae > JABFXX01. The sequence goes on along the minus strand of JAYVLW010000116.1, from coordinate 7,342 downwards.
TGCCGTGGGCGCGCGCAGCGCCGCTGTTCGTCCAGATCTGCGGCGCGCTGCAGGAAGCGCACGAGCTCGGCATCGTGCATCGCGATCTCAAGCCGGAGAACGTGCTGATCACGCGCACGACCGGCGGTCGCGACTTCGCGAAGGTGCTCGACTTCGGCCTCGCGAAGCTCGACGGGCGCAATCCCGGCGAGACCGATCGCCACGCGATCGTCGGAACGCCGTACTTCATGGCGCCCGAGCAGATCCGCGGCGACGAGGTCGATGCGCGGACCGACATCTACTCGTTCGGCGCGATGATGTTCGAGGTGCTGACCGGCCAGCACCTGTACCCGAGCGCGACCGCCGTTGGCGCGCTGACGAGGCACCTCACCGGTGAGCCCGATGCCGCCTCGATGCGGAATCCCAGGATGGGGATCCCGCCGCTCGTCGATCACATTCTCAAGAAGGCGCTCGGCCGCGATCCGACGCAGCGCTATCAGTCGGCGACCGAGCTCGGGACAGCGCTCGAGGAGGCGTACGCGGAGACGGTCACCGAGGCTACGGGCCCGCGTAGCTCGGTCTCGAAGCACCTGCGCGGCGGGAGGCTCGTCACCGAAGAGTCCGGGGAGGAGAGCGACCTCCGGCTGCGGCGCTCCGATATCGACCAGTACGAGCGCGGCCTCAAGCGCCGGCGGGTGCTCGTGATCGTCGCGACCGTGCTGATGTTCGCCGGCGGCGCCGCCGCCGCGGTGTGGTTCCTCACGCGCATGCCACCGCCCGCGACCTCCGAGCAGGAGCCGAACAACGAGCCGTCACAGGCGACGGTGATCGATGCGAATCGCGCGATCCCCGCGTACCTCGCGAAGCGGATCTCGCCGACCGAAGGCGATCGGGATGTCTACATCGTGAGGTGGCCGGCGGGCAGCCGGCGCGCGGTGACCGTCGCGGTGACCGCCCCGCCGAACATCGACATCAACGTCACGCTCACCGATGCCACCGGCGCGCACCAGACCGCGACCGACGAGGGCGGCGTCGGCGAGGCCGAGGCACTGCATCGCCGCATGGCCGAGGGCGCGGTCACCGTGACCGTCGCGCAGACGATGGGCAGGGATCAGAAGTTCCCGATCGAGAACGTCAGCGACGCGTACTCGATCACGGTGACCGAGGAGACCGGGCCAGGCGAGATCGAGCCGAACAGCATGGACGCCGACGCGAATTCACTTGTGCCGACCGAGGAGCTGCGCGGGTACCTCGACACACGGCAGGACGTGGATCTCCTGCGCTGGGCCGGTCCCGACGGCACGTACAACGTCGTCGTCCGCGCGGAAGGATTGCCGCTCGTGTGGAAGCTCCCCGACGGAAAACCGCGGACGCCGGGTGCAGCGACGGTCGAGCTGCACAAGGGCGACACCCTCAGACTCGAGCGCGCCGACAAGGCGGGCAAGGGTCCGCTGCCCGGTCGCGATGTCCTGTGGTCGATCGTCGTCACGAAGTAGTACGCTGCGCGCCGTGAAGGGCCTCGCGATCGTGCTCGTGCTCGCGCTGGGCGCGAGCTGTGGTGACAACGCGGCCTGCGATCTCTCGCCGTTTCCGGCCGGTGATCTCGAGGGTCATCCCGAGCCGTTCGGCGCGAGCGCGAGCGAAGCCCGCGCCGGGCGCGTGACCACCGCCGATCTTCCGGCGACGCGCGCGGGGTTGTTGACCTGGCACGACGGCGACTACGTCCTCGCGAACGACAAGGTCGCGCTCGTGATCGAGGATGTCGGCGACAGCGATCTCTACGATCCGTGGGGCGGCCGGCCCGTCGGGCTCGCTCGGATGGACAACCACGCGATGGTCGAACCGTCGAACTTCGGAGAGCTGTTCCTGCTCACCGGTCGCTCGACGATCGTCACCGACTCCGTGTCCGTGATCAACGATGGCAGCGATGGCAAGACCGCGATCATCCGGGCGCGCGGCAAGCTCCACCCGCTCCCTTTCTTCGACAACCTGATCGCCGCTGTCTACAACGAGACCTGGACCGATATCGACGCGGCGATCGACTACGAGCTCGCACCCGGAAGCGATCACGTCGACGTGCGGCTGCGCTATGCATCGTCCCGCGCCGAGCCCGAGCTCTCGCCGTCGACGTTGCACGCGCTGATGTACACGGAGCGCACGCCGGCGTTTCAGCCGAACAAGGGCTTCGATCCCGCGCTGTCGAACGCGCCGTATGTCGCGCTCGTCGACGACGAAGCAACGAGCTGGGCATACATCCCCGGCGAGGGCACGCTCGGCACGGCCCTCTCGGTCTCTGGCTTCCTCGGTGCGTTCTCGCCGGGCTTCACGATGCCTGCCTGCGGCAAGCTCGAGCGCCTGCACGCGCAGATCGCGATCGGCGGCCCCGGCCTCGACGGCGCGGTGCTCGCGGCGGCGAACACGCGTGGCGAGACGCTGCGCGAGATCACCGGCACGGTCACACGGGGCGCCGTCACCATCCCGCGGGTCCACGTCCACGCGCTCGACGCGAGCGGGAACTACCTCACGCGGGCGGTGACCCGGCCTGATGGAACCTTCTCGCTCCACGTCCCGATCGATGCCGATGTCACGCTCACCGCGGTTCATCGCGGCGATCAGGTGGTCAGCGTGCACGCGGGCGCGGCGACGTCGGCGCCCGCGATCGACCTGCCCGGGATCGGCGCGATCATCGTGAGCGCCATCGAGGGGACCACGCCCGTCCCGGTCCGCATCCAGGTGGTCCCCGTGGCGCCGACGACGCTCCCGATGGTGCCCGCGAACTACGGCGAGGCCCAGGTCACCGCGGGCCGGCTCGACGTGGTCTACGCGATCGAGGGCGGCGCGACGTTGCCCGTGCCACCCGGACGCTGGGAGGTCATCGTGTCGCGCGGCTACGAGTACGAGGTCGAGCGGCAGACCGTGGACGTCGTGGCCGGCGCACAGGTCAGGGTCGACGCCGTGATGGAGCACTCGGTCGACACCACGAACATCCAGTGCGGTGACTTCCACGTCCACACCTGGCGATCGAACGACTCGGGCGACGATGCGACGCAGAAGGTGGCGCAGGCGATCTCCGATGGGCTCGAGATGCCGGTGCGCTCCGACCACGAGTGGGTTGCGGACTTTTCGAGTGAGATCACCCAGCTCCTGGCGACCAGGTGGGCGGCCGCGTTCGGCTCGATCGAGCTGACGTCGTTCGAGGTGTGGGGCCACATGGGCGTGTTTCCGCTGACGCCGAACCCCGACGAGGTCAACGCCGGTGCACCGAAGTGGCAGACGTTCCCCACGGCCGCGGCGCCCGACATCGAGTTCGCCACGCTGTCGCCGAAGGCGGTGTTCGAGACCACGCGTGCACGTCCCGAGGCACCCGTGATCATCATCAACCACCCGCGCGGGAAGACGAACTACTTCGGCTACGTCGGCTACGACCCGGCGACCGGGCTCGCGGACTCCGTGGCCGACTGGGATACGAAGTTCACGCTGGTCGAGGTGTTCAATGACTCGAGCTGGAAGTCCAACCGCAACGGCACGGTGGTCGACTGGTTCGGCCTGCTGAAGGCGGGACGCAAGGTGTTCGCGGTCGGCTCGTCGGATACGCACGAGATGGCGCGGAACCCGGTCGGCTATCCCCGCACCTGCATCCGCGTCGGCACCGACGATCCGCAGGCGCTGACCGCCGGCGGCGTGCGCGATCAGCTCGCGGCCGGCCACACCAGCGTCTCCGGCGGGATCTACGTCGGCGCGCGCATCGGCACCGCGCAATCCGGCGACACCACGACCGGCGCCGGATCGCCGCAACAGGTGGATGTCACGATCCAGGCCGCGACCTGGATCGACGTTGACGCGATCGACGTGATCGTCGATGGCGAGACCGTCGACACCATCCCGGTGTTGCCGGGAGACGCGGATCCGACGAACCCGGCGATTCGCTGGCGCGGTCAGATCCCCGTGCAGGTCAGGGCGACCGGCGGCTTCGTGGTGATCGCGGCGTACGCGCAGCGCGCGCTCGATCCGGTGCACCCCGGCAAGATCCCATTCGGCGTGACGAACCCGATCTTCGTCACCCCCTAGTGTTGCGGTCGATTCACGGTCGATGCCCATACCCGCCGCCACGCGGGATTGGTATGACGCGCCCACCATGATCAAGCGTCCCAAGATCGCCATCGTTGGCGCCGGCGGTAACGTCGGCGCAGCCGTCGCCCAGTGGGCTGCCACCAAGGAGCTCGGGGACCTCGTCCTCATCGACGTCAAGCCGGGACCGGCCGAGGGTCGCGCGCTCGACCTGACCCAGTGCGGCCCGTGGGAGGGCTTCAACAACACCTCGTTCGTCGCCACCGACAAGCCGGAGATGATGGCTGGCGCCGACGTGGTCGTGATGACCGCCGGCGTGCCGCGCAAGCCGGGCCAGTCGCGCGAGGAGCTGATCAACATCAACGCCGGGATCGTCAAGACGATCTGCGGCGACGTGAAGAAGCACGCGCCCGACGCGATCCTGATCGTCGTGTCGAACCCGCTCGACGCGATGGTGTTCGTGGCCAAGCAGGTCACCGGCTTCCCGCGCGAGCGCGTGATCGGCTCGGCCGGCGTGCTCGACAGCGCCCGGTTCCGCACCTACCTCGCGCTCGCCGCCGGCGTCAGCGTCGAGGACGTACAGGCGATCGTCCTGGGTGCACACACCGACAAGGACATGGTCCCGATCACCTCGACGGCGATGATCGGCAACGTGCCGGTCGCGAAGTTCCTCACGCCCGAGAAGCTCACCGAGGTCGTCGAGAACACGAAGAAGGGCGGCGCGACGCTGACCGGCCTGATCGGCACCAGCGCCTGGCTGGCCCCCGGCGCCGGCACGTGCCTCATGGTCGAGGCCATCGTCAAGAACCAGGGCCGCGTGCTGCCCTGCTCGGTCGAGCTCAACGGAGAGTTCGGCGTGACCGGCGCGTTCGTCGGCGTTCCGGTCAAGCTGACGTCGAGGGGCGCCGAGAGCATCCACGAGTTCGAGCTGTCGGCCAGCGAGAAGGAAGCCTTTGCGAAGTCCGTCGCTGCGAACACCGAGCTGATGAACATCGCCCGCGGCTTCCTGGGCTGAGTTATCCTGAACCCGTGCGATTCGGGTGGTTCGTGGCGCTATGCGCCGGATGCGGCTTCAGCGTACCGGCCGCCGGCGATGGCGGGATGACGGGGGGAGAGCGTCCGATCGACACGGCGGGTGGGCCATCGAGCCCCCGCAAGGTGACGTTCAACAACGCGAACGTCATCACCGATCTCGACAACTTCCCCGTGCTCGTCCCGATCTCCGGGCAGGTCGACTATTCGGTGATCGTCGATCCGCGCAAGGATCTCCGGTTCGAGGACCCGAGCGGCGCGACGCTCGCGTACGAGGTCGAGAGCTGGGCACCCAACGGCGAGTCCCTCGTCTGGGTCCGGGTTCCCCGGATCTCCCCGGCGCCGGCGCCCGCGTTCATCCTGATGTACTTCGGACCGAACCTCAGCACCGCGGCTCCAGAGAGCGTGTGGTCGACCTACGAACAGGTCGCCCACTTCGCCGCGAACGCGGATGACTCCACGGTCCAGAACCACGACGCCACCATCGTGATGGGTGCGACGACGTCGACGGGGTTTCTCGGCAACGCGATGACGTTCTCCAGCGGCGCCGATCGCGTGATCTTCGCGGGTCAGGTGTTCGACCAGTGGGCGGAGGGCACGCTCGAGATGTGGATCCGCCCGGTCTACAACGGGGCCGGCGACGTCGCCGGTCAGCCCCGCGTGCTCAGCAACGGCGGCGCCCTGCAGCTCGGCCGGTTCTACATCGAAGGCGGCAGCAACGCATTCGTGCTGCAGATCGACGCGAAGTGGGCGCCGAATACGCAGTCCTACATCCACCCTGACCTCCCCTACAACACGTGGACGCATCTCGCGTGGAGCTACGACGGGACGACCTGGCGCAGCTACCGCAACGGCCAGCTCGCGCAGTCCGACAACATCGGGAACCACAGCTTCCTCGCCTCGCCCGGCCCGCTCGTCCTCGGGGACGACGTCAGCTCGAACGGCGCGCGGATGCAGATCGACGAGCTGCGCATCTCGAGAGACCATCGGACCGCGGACTGGCTCCGCGCGCAGCAGGCCTCGATGACGCGCAACTTCGTGTCGTTCAGCGCGCCGTAGTGCCTACCAGCTGGCCATCTTGGCCTTGAGGCCGGCGTCGAGCGCGTCGAGGAACTGCTCCGTCGTGAGCCACGGTGCCTTCGCATCGATCAGGACCGCGAGGTCCTTCGTCATCTTGCCGGCCTCGACCGTCTCGACGCACACCGCCTCGAGCGCCGCGGCGAACTTCACGACGTCCGGCGTCCCGTCGAACTCACCGCGGTACTTGAGCCCCTGGGTCCACGCGAAGATCGACGCGATCGGGTTGGTCGACGTCGGCTTGCCCTTCTGGTGCTCGCGGTAGTGGCGCGTCACGGTACCGTGCGCTGCCTCGGCCTCGACGGTCTTGCCATCGGGCGTCAGCAGCACGGAGGTCATCAGGCCGAGCGAGCCGAAGCCCTGCGCGATGGAGTCCGACTGGACGTCGCCATCGTAGTTCTTGCACGCCCACACGAAGCCGCCGTCCCACTTCATCGCGGACGCGACCATGTCGTCGATCAGGCGGTGCTCGTACACCACGTTCTTCGCCTTGAACTTGTCGGCGAACTCCTCGTCGAACACCTTCTGGAACAGATCCTTGAACCGTCCATCGTACTTCTTGAGGATCGTGTTCTTCGTCGACAGGTAGACGTTCCAGCCGCGGTTGAGGCCGTAGTTGAACGTGCTGCGGGCGAACCCGAGGATCGACTCATCGAGGTTGTACATGCCCATGGCGACGCCGCTGTTCGGGAAGTCGAAGATCTTGTGTTCGATCGGCTTGCTGCCGTCCTTGGGCGTGAACGTCATCGTCAGCGTCCCCGCGCCCGGGACGACGAGGTCGGTCGCGCGGTACTGGTCGCCGAAGGCGTGGCGGCCGATGACGATCGGCTTGGTCCACCCGGGAACCAGCCGCGGCACGTTGCTGATGACGATCGGCTCACGGAAGATGACCCCGCCGAGGATGTTGCGGATCGTCCCGTTCGGCGAGCGCCACATCTGCTGCAGGCCGAACTCCTCGACGCGCGCCTCGTCGGGCGTGATCGTCGCGCACTTGACGCCGACCCCGTGCTCCTTGATCGCGTTTGCGGCGTCGATCGTGATCTGATCGCCGGAGGCGTCACGCGCCTCGATCCCGAGGTCGAAGTAGCGCAGGTCGATGTCGAGGTACGGCAGGATCAGCTGCTCCTTGATGAACGACCAGATGATCCTCGTCATCTCATCGCCGTCGAGCTCGACGACCGGGTTC
>JAYVLW010000115.1:0-8995 GCA_043759315.1 Myxococcales bacterium | reverse complement strand
CCCTCGTCGTCGATCTCGTTGATGGCGGCGAGCGAGAACACCTGGTAACCGCCGGAGTCCGTGAGGATCGGGCGATCCCACGCGGCGAACTTGTGGAGGCCACCGGCGAGCTCCATGACCTCGAGGCCCGGGCGCAGATACAGATGATAGGTGTTGCCGAGGATGATCCGCGCGTCGATCGGATCGGCGCGGAGCTCGTCGGCGGTCATCGCCTTGACGGTGCCCGCCGTGCCGACGGGCATGAACACCGGCGTCAGGATGTCGCCGCGGGGCGTATGAAGGATGCCCGCGCGCGCGTTGCCGAGCGTGGCGAGCAGCTCGAACGAGAAGCCAGGAGTGGGGAGCTGGGTCAGCATCGATGCACGAGGGTGGCGTCGCCGTAGCTGAAGAACCGATAGCGCGCGCGGACGGCGTGGCGATAGGCCGCGAGCACGCGATCGGTGCCGGCGAAGGCGCACACGAGCATCAGCAGCGTCGACTCCGGGAGGTGGAAGTTCGTCACCAGGTGATCGACGGCCCGGAACGTGTGTCCGGACCCCGGATAGATGAAGATCTCGGTGGCGCCCGGTCCGGCGGTCACGACGTGCGGTGCCGTGGCGGCGGCCTCGAGCGCGCGCAGCGCGGTGGTGCCGAGCGCGACCACGGGGCGGCCGGAGCCGACGAGGGCGGCGGTGGCCTCGGGGATCACGAAGCGCTCGCGGTGCATCACGTGCTCGCGGACATCGGCGGCGCGGATCGGCGCGAACGTGCCCCAGCCGACGTGCAGCGTCAGGGTGGTCAGCGCGATCCCGCGCGCGGCGAGCCTGTCGACGATCGTCGGCGTCATGTGGAGGCCGGCGGTCGGTGCCGCGATCGCACCGGGCTGGGTCGCGAACATGGTCTGGTAGCTCTCGCGATCCGCGGCGGTCGCGTCGCGGTTCATGTAGTGCGGAAGCGGGATCCGGCCGTGGGACTCGAGGAATGCGAGCGCGTCGACCGGCGCACCGACGAGCAGCGAGCCATCCTGCGCGCGCTCCGCGAGCACGGTCAGCGCGACCTCGCTCCCCGGGATGTTGATGCGCTGCCCGACGCGGAGCGCTCGCCGCGCCTTCGCGAGGCAGCGCCACGACGACATGCCTTCGGGTGCGTCGCCCTCCGGCTCCATGAACAGCACCTCGACGTTGCCGCCGGTGTCCTTGGTGCCGAGCACGCGCGCGGGGATGACGCGGGTGTCGTTCGCGACGATCACGGCATCGGGGGGCAGCAGCTCGACGAGGTCGGGGAAATGGTGATCCGCGGGCGGGCCGCTCGCCGGGAGGTGGAGGAGCCGGCTCGCATCGCGCGTAGCTGCGGGCGCCGAGGCGATCAGCTCCGGCGGTAGCTCGAACGTGTAGTCCGACGGCGCGAACAAGGCGCGGGACCCTAGCACGTGCGCGTGCCACGGCCGCGCGCCGGCCCCGGCGTGGTGGGCGCGTGCAATTGCGCAGCTCCCCAGGTGTCCACGGCATACATGCTCGGCGATGCTAGGCTCCGCACGATGCGTCCGCTCGCGGTAGCCGGAACCCTGATGGCGCTCGCCCAAACCGCGCTCGCTGCGCCGCCGATCGCGAGCGCGAGCGAGGATCTCGATGGCGATGGCACCGCCGAGACGGTCGACCTCGACGAGAACGGCCTCGTCAGGATCACCGGCAAGCTCGCGGGCACGGTCAGCGTCGCCCGGATGGCAACTCGCGGGCGGATCATGGTGGGCCGGCGGGATGGCAAGCCGTTGATCGTCGTCGATGTCGGAGACATGTCCGCGCACCAGGCCATCGTGCTCGCTCGCGTGGGTTCGATCTGGAAGAAGGTCGAGCAGTTCCCGCTCGGTGGCGTCGGGCTCGACGCGGACTTCAGCGTGGAGGTAGCTGCGAGCAATGACGGCGTGTTCCGCTATCAGACACGCCCCGGTCTCAGGCGCTGCGATGGCAAGCCCGCCTTGCTGTTCGCGGAGAAGTTCGACGGAGAGAAGTTCCAGCGGGCGGGCCGCCTGCCGACCGGGATCCCCGACCTCGCACCGGTGCTGACCGCCAGGCTCGATGTCGCGGCGCCGCCGCCTGCGGTGTATCGCGCGAAGCTCGCGTCGCATCAGATCGGCGCGGGTGATGCGGGCGGCCTCGGCACACCCGTCGAGCTCGACGACGGCAAGCTCGACACGCTGTGGCGCGAGGAGCTGACCGGCTTCGGCGAAGGCCAGTTCTTCACGTTCGAGGCGCGGGTCAACACCGCCCGGGCACGCCAGCTGCGAATCGTGCCGGGGAACCCGCGGACAGCCGCCGCGTTCAAAGGATCGAACCGCCCACGCCGGATCGGCATCGCGAGCGGGCAAGGGGCGTGGCACGTCGACCTGCCGGACGCGGCAGCCGACCCGCTCGGCAGCGCGTACGTAGTGGATCTGCCAGTGCCGGTAGCGGGATGCGTGACCATCGTGCTCGAGACGAGCTTCGGCACGGGTAGCGGACAGACGGAGATCGCGGAGCTCGAGGTGTTCGCCGAGGGCGAGCGCGCGGGTGGCGGCGACGCGATGCTCGTCAAGGCGATCGTCGAAGGCGACGATGGCGCGCTCGGCGCCGCGCAGGTGCTCGCCACGCGCGGTGCGAGCGCCGCGCAGGCGCTCGACGCCGAGATCGCGCGGACGACAGACGCCGCGGTGCGCCGGCGCCTCGTGCGCGCCCTCGCGAACATCCGTGATCCGGCCGCCGGCCCGGCGCTCGTGCGCGCCGCGATGCAGGGCTGGGTCCGCGATCAGGATCTGCGTGAGGTGATCGACGCGATGGCGGCGCTCGGTCTCGGCGCGGAGCTCGCGGAGCTCGCGGCCAAGGCGAGCCTCGACCTCGACGCACGTGTCCTGGCGGTCTCGCACGTCGGCACGGCGCCGAAGGAGCTGCCGCTCCTGATCGACCTCGCCGGCAAGGGACCGCGGGAGCTGCGGCGCGCGGTGATCGAGCGCCTCAGCCTCGCTCCGCTCGATGCGCTCGTCGCCACGGCCGCCGAGCAAGCCCGGGCCTCCGCCTCCGGCGATCTCTGGAAGGCCGTGACGAGGCACGCGCGCGCTGTCGCCGCGGATCGCGCCCCTGCCCTCGCCGCGCTGACGGCCGCGCTCGCGACGGCGACCGACTACGAACGGCGCTACCGCCTGATCGATGGCGTCGCGACTCTCGGCGACGGCGCCGCGACCGCCGCGCTCGAGAAGCTGCTGCGCGCGCTTCCTCCCGGTGCGGAGACCGCCGCGCTGCGCATCGTGGCGATCAAGGCCACCGCGATCTCGCCGCGCACCGAGGCGCTACCTCTCGTCCTCGGGTACGCGACCGATCCGGATCCCGGTGTGCGGATCGCGGTGCTGTCGACGCTCGCCGGCGCGACCGCCGATCCCGCGTCGCCCTGGCACACCTCGGGCGGGCCCGACGGCATCGATCGCGTGATCATCTCGGCGCTGTCCACGGACACGTGGCCCGAGATCCGACGGCGTGCCGCCACGTCGCTCGCGTCGCGCTGCATGCGGCTCGGTCCGGCAAACGCCCTCACCGAAGCCTTGAACCGGGATGCGCATCCCGACGTGCGCCGAGACGCGCTGATCGCGCTCGTCGATTGCCGGGCCGCGGGGGTCAGCGAGCTGCTCGCGAAGACCTGGGATAACAGCAAGCAACCGATCACCGTGCGCACGCAGGCGGTCGACCTCGCGGTCACTCTCGGAGATCCTCGGCTCGGCAAGGCGCTCGTCGGGAAGTTCGGAACGTGGCGCGGCGGCGCCCTCGAGAGCGCCGAGTCGATGGCGCTCGCGCAGAGCGCAGCTGCCTCGATCGCCCGGCTCAACGCGCCCGGTGCCGCACAGGCGCTGCTGGCAGCTCTCGATGACGCCGCATTTCCCGAGATCGTCAGCGCTGCGGCGCAAGCGCTCGGTGCGCTCGGTCCCGCGTGCCCGCCCGCCGCGAAGGCAAAGCTCGAAGCGCTCGCCAAGGAAGACGACCAGGCCGCGGGTGCGGCCAAGCGCGCCGCGGCGCAGTGCGGTCGCTGAGCTGACTCGGAACCTTTCCTGCGCGTCCGCGCACGTGCGCGTCGCCGCCACGGGCCTCGCGCCGGCACGACGGTTGCTCCTCGTCGGGGCATGACCATTCGCCTATCTTCACTCCTGTCCACCGGCCTCGCCCTCGCGCTCTCCGCGTGCTCGGGCGGCGGCACTACGACCGTGATCGAGGATTCGTCGCTCGTGATCGATAATCAGTCTGACTTCGTGATCGAGGAGGTCTATCTGACCAGCGTCGGCCACGCATCGTGGGGCCCGAACCGCCTCGGCGGCGACGTCCTGTTCCCGGACGAGACGCTCACGCTCGGGGTCAACTGCGGCACCTACGACGCGCTGCTCGTCGACGAGGCGGGCGTGGACTGCGAGATCGACAACCTCGACCTGTGCCTCAACGACGCGGTGTGGGTGATCCGCAATACGACGTGCAACGTGTTCGGCGCAGCAGCCAGGGAGCGCGCCGCCAACGACGCCGCCGAGACCACGGCGACGCCCGATGCGAAGCAGTAGGCGCTCTCAAGCGAGCGACTGCAGCGCGTCCTTGAGCTTCTGATTCTGCGGTTCGATCTCGAGACCGCGCTGGAACATGCTCTTCGCCTTCGGCGGCTGGCCGAGGGAGAGGTGGATGGTGCCGAGCGCCCAGTACACCTCGCCCTTGGTCACCCCGGCCTCGGCGTCGATGTTCTGCAGCACGAGCGACTGGTAGATCTTGCGCGCCTTCTCCCAGTCCTCGCCGGCGAGATACAGCCGGCCGAGGCCCGTCATGGTCGACACGTCGGTCGGATTGACGCGCAGCGCCTCCTCGTACGCGGCGAGCGCCCCCGGGCGATCGTTGCGCGCCTCGAGAATGCCGCCCTGGCGCTGCCGGTAGCGCGCCACGTCCTTCATCCGCCGCTGCGCCTTCGCCTCCTCGGCGAGCTTGTCGTAGATCGGGGCGGCCTCGTCGAGACGGTTCGTCGCGAAGTACAGATCCGCGAGCGGGCCCAGCACGCGCGCGTCCGTGGGCGCGTCCTCGGCAGCGCGGGCCAGGGCGGTCAGCGCCGCATCGTTTCGGTTCGCCTTGCGCTCGAGCTCCGCGAGCTCGACGAGCACCGCCACCCGCTCCGCGGGCACCGTGATCGTGCTCGCGCGGCGCTGCAGGAGATCCGCGAGCAGGCCGGTGTCTCGACGTTCGCGGGCCAGCTTCTCCAGCGCGGACATCGCAGGACCATGCGTGGGCTCGTGCTTGAGCGCCTGCTGGAACTCCAGCACTGCGGTCTCCACATCGGAGTCGCCCACACGCGCGACCTCACCGAGACGGAAGAACAGATCCGCCGCGTCGCGGCCCGTCGGCGAGAGCTTGAGCGCCTGTTCGAGCGTGGCCTTGCACTTGTCCCAGTCACCGGAGCGCTCGTAGATCTTCGACAGCCGGGTGAGCGCGGCCACGGATCCAGGCTCGCGACGCAGGATCTTCTCGAGGATCTCGCCGGCAGCGTCGGGATTGTCGAGCTGACCTTCCCAGACGTCGGCGGCGCGCGCGAGCGCGGCGATCTCGCCAGGACCATCGCCCAGCGCGGCCATCAGCTCGGCCTTCTTCTCGAGGAGCTCGACGAGATCGTGCGAGCGGTTCGCCGCGGTCAGCAGGCGATCGAGCTCGGCGTACGCGGGCTGATACGTCTTGTCGACGTCGAGGGCCGAGTACCAGCTCGCGATCGCGTCATCGACGGAGCCGCGCTTGTCCTCGGCGGTCTTCGCCATCTCGGCGTGGATCGCGACCTTGTCCCAGTTGGACTTCGCCAGCGAGAGCCGGCGGGTCTGCAGATCGGACACCGCCATCCAGTCGCCGGCCTTGCCGTACGCCGCTTCGAGCTGACCGAGCGCCGCCAGGTCATCGGCATCGAGGTCGAGCACGGACTGCCATGCCGCGACCGCGCGGGCGCCATCCGTCTCCGTCTGCGCGATCTCGACGCGCAGCGCCTTCTCGTCGGCCGGCGACGAGGCGAGCCGCGCGGCGCGCCCGAGCGTGTCGACCAGCTCCCCCCTCATACCGGCGCCACGGAAGATCCTCGCGAGCTCGTCGAGCGCGGGGCGATCGCCATCGTCCTTGTCGGTGATCTCGCGCCACGCGGCGATCGCTGCATCTCGGTCACCCGCGCGTTCGCTGATCTGCGCGACCTCGGCGAACGCCTCGCGGCGCTCGATGACGTCGGTGAGGAGCGCCCCGCGCTGCCGCAGGGCATCCGCGAGCGCCGCCTGATCGCCGCGCTGGCGGAGGATCTTCACCAGATCTTCGAGGGCCTCCATCGACTCGGGCTCGATCGCGAGCGCCGCGCGGTAGCTGGCAGCCGCCTCCTCGAGCTGACCGAGCCGCTCGCGCTGGATCCGGCCGAGGAAGGTGAGGAGCTCGACCTGGACGTCGGGATTGCGCGTGCGCGCATCGGGCGCGTTGACGATCGCCGCGACCCGGACGGCGACCTCGGGCCACTGGCCGAGGCGCTCCGCGAGTCGGTTGGCTTCCGCCAGCGCCTGCTCCGAGCCCGGATCGACCGCGAGCCAGCGCAATGCGGCATCGAGCGCGCGGCCCTTGTCACCGAGCTTGACCTCGGCGAGCTCGACGATCCGGCCGAGCAAGATCGCCTTGTCGATCGAATCGGGCGTGATCTCGATGCGCGCTTCGAGCACGCCGGCGAGACGCGCCGAGTCATTGTCCGCCTCGAACAACGGCTCGAGGATCTCCACGATCTCGGAGCGCTGCTCCGGAACCGCGAGCAGCATGCGCTCGAGCGCCTGCCGGGCCTGTGCGTGGGCCGGAGACAGCTGGAGGACCTCGCGGTAGGCACCCACGGCGCTGCCGGTCTCGTGGAGGGTGGTCTCCTGCAGATCGCCGAGGCGAAACAGATACTCGGCGGTGTGCTGATCGTCCTCGGAAGCATCGGCCTGACGGCGCAGCACGACCGCGAGATCGGGCCATCGACTGGAGCGCGCGAGCACGCGCTCGAGCGCGGTCAGCGCCGGGCGCGGATCGGGCCCCTGCGACGCACGCTCGAACGCGGCGCCCGCGCGGGTCAGATCTCCGAGCTTGTCCTCGGCGATCTGGCCGAGCCGCGTGGCGTAGATCTGTTCGACCTCGGGGGGGAGCGATTCCTCGAGCAGCGACTCGAGGCGACTCGCGAGGTCACCCCAGAGGTTGTGCGCGTCGGCCAGGCGAAGCAGCGGCGACAGCAGCTCGGCGTCATCGGGATCCGCGGCGATCGCACGCGACCAGACGGAGAACGCCTCGACCGGCTGGTTCGCCATCGTCTCGTGAACCTCGGCGAGCAGCGACCAATCGGCGCGTCGTGCGCCCGGGTCGTCGGCGGGGATCGCGAGGCGACGCTCGTAGATCCGCACCAGGCCCGCGGCCTCGCGGTCGGAGCGGTACACGCGCTCGAGGATCGCGGTCGCCGCGGCAACATGATCGTCGCGCAGCATCAACGACTCGAGCGCCGCGCGGGCGCCGGCGTGCGACGGCAAGACCTGAAGCACGGCGCCGTAGCGCGGGATCGCCGCGTCGGGATCGAGCAGCTCCATCTCGACGAGGTGCGCCGCTCGGAACGCGAAGTCCGCGCGGTCCGCGCTGGTGATCGAGAGCAGCGCGCGCCGATCGACGACATCGAGCAGCTCTGGCCACAGCTTCTGCTTGCTGTAGATCCGATCCAGCTCGGCCAGCGCGGATAGCTCGCCGGCATCGTCATCGAGGATCGCGGTGAGCTGGCCGATCGCCTGGTGGACGTCGCTCAGCTGTTGCTCGTAGACCTGTGCCGCGGCGTGGCGCAGCCCCTGGCGGGTCATCAGGTCCGGCGTCAGCTCGATCTTGCGCTCGAGCGTGAGCACGAGCTCGCGCCCGTCGCCGCCACCGGCGGCAAAGCCGGCGGTCTCGATCGACAATCGATACAGACGCTCCAGCGCATCGAGCGCGGACAGATCGGTATCGTCGACCCCGAGGACGTTCCGGTAGGCCTGGATCGCCTGCGGCCTGTCGTTCAGGACCTCCTCGTAGAGCGCGGCCACGCGGTGGAGCAACACCTGGCGGACACCCGCGTCCTCGGTCAACTCGGCGCGCCGAACGACCACGCGCACCAGCTCCTGCACGCGACCCTGCACGGCGAGCAGCCGGTCGAGCGCGGCGAGCGCGACGAGGTCATCGGGGCGCGTCTCCTCGACCTTGCGCCACGCGCGGATCGCCTGCGGTTGGTCCTGGCGGTGGGCCTCGTGGATCTCGGCAGCCCGGGCCCACAGCGCCCCGGCGAGCTCGGGGTTCGGCGCCGCGGCGGCACCCTCCTCGAGCGTCGACACCGTGTCATCCCAGGCCTCGAGCTTCGCGGCGAGCGAGAGCAGCTTGGCGAGGCTCTCCTCCTCGCCCACATCGATCCGCCACGCCCGCGCGAGTGCGTGCAACGCCATGTCGAGCGCCCCGCCCCGCTCCTCGTGGATCTTCGCGATCTCGTGGAGCACCGTGATCTGATCGATCGGATCGCGCACGAAGTCGAGCTTCGCGTCGAGGATGACGACGAGCTTCTGCCACCAGTCCTGCTCGCGGTAGACCGGCTCGAGGAGCTCCGCGATGCGTTCGCGGTACGTCTCGTGGATGACCAAACGCTCGAGCGCCGCCACGGCGCGCTCCCACAGCACACCCTCGGCGAGCACGTGCTCGAGCTGATCGATCGCGGCGGCGAGATCACCGACCTGCGCTTCGAGCAACTCGGCGAGGCGCAGGTGGAGCTCCGCCGTCTCGGTGGGGTTCTGCGACCGCGACAGCCGTGCCTCGAGCAGATCCACGAGCTCGCGCCACTGGCTGCGCGAGCGATACAGCCGCTCGAGCTCGTCGACCGCCTCGCGATATGCGTGCTCCACCATGGGGCTGCCGCCGCTCTCGGTGGCAGTCACCACTTCGCGCCACCCATCGATCGCGCGAACCGGATCGGCGATGCCGTCCTCGAG
>JAYVLW010000114.1:0-3066 GCA_043759315.1 Myxococcales bacterium | reverse complement strand
AAGGAGGCGGTGATTCGGGACGGCTTCATCGGGCCCACGAGCACGCTCGCGCTCGGCGCGATCGCGGTGAGCGTCAGCGCGGGCGTCGCGATGGCCCAGACGCAGATGACCGGTCGCAGGTTCGGACCTTCGACCACGCTCTCGCTCGGCGCAGCCTTCTGACGGTCGCGCTGACCCTCGAAGACACGGCGTCTCGCGCGCGGTTGCAGGAAATCGTACCGGGCGATTCGCTTACGGTTTTCTGACACGAACGAGAGACCGAAGCGTCGGGCTTGCGCGTTGGCTCCTCGAACGCCGTTCCCACGGCAGGAGGTTCCATGTCCCGTCCCACGAAGAAGCTCGGAAGTTGGCTACGCCGTCACAGCCTGACCTTGGTCGCAGCGCTCGGTGGCGCCGCAGGGGTCGCGTACGCCGCGGGATGGCACAAGCCCGCAGCGGCCCCTGCCGCCGAGGTGATGCCTGCGATCGCCGTCGAGCCGGTGCGAGACAACATCCAGGACACGGTGCAGATCGCGCTGCTCCTCGACACCTCGGGCAGCATGGACGGCCTGATCAACCAGGCGCGGGCGCACCTGTGGAACATGGTCGACCAGATGGGGAAGATGACGCGCATCGTCGACGGCAAGGTGCGCGGCGTGAAGATCGAGCTCGCGCTCTACGAGTACGGCAACTCCACGTTGCCCGCGAGCGAGGGCTACATCCGGCAGGTGCTCCCATTCACGGGCGACCTCGACAAGGTCTCCGAGAAGCTCCATGGCCTGTTCACGAACGGCGGCTCGGAGTACGCGGGGCAGGCGATCCAGGTCTCGTCGACGAAGCTGCAGTGGTCCTCCGACCCGGCGGCGCTCAAGTTCATCTACGTGGCGGGCAACGAGGAGTTCGATCAGGGCCCGATCAGCGCCGCGGATGCGATGGCGGCGGCCGCGAAGAACAACATCAGCGTCCAGCTCATCTACTGCGGCTCGAAGGATGCCACGTGGGAGTCCGCGGCGAAGCTCGCGAAGTCCGACCTCGCGACGATCGATCAGAACCAGGTCGCGGTGCACATTCCGTCGCCGCAAGACGCGGAGATCCTCCGCCTGGGCGACGAGCTCAACGGCACGTACATGGCGTACGGAGCCGAGGGCCAGGCGTCCTCTGCGCGCCAGAAGTCCGCGGACATGTCGTCGGCGAAGATGAGCCCGAAGGTCGCGATCGAACGCGCCGCGCTGAAGAGCAAGAAGGCGTATCGTAACGAGAGCTGGGACGTCGTCGATGCCGCCGAGACGAACGGCAAGTTCCTCGAGACGGCGAGCGATGACAAGCTCCCGGCGGCCATGCGCGGCAAGTCGCTCGCGGAGAAGCAGCAGATGGTCGCCGCCAACGCGGCCACGCGCGCCGAGCTCAAGTCGAAGATCGGCAAGCTCGAGGCCGAGCGCACCGCGTATGTCGAGGCCGAGCGGAAGAAGGCGGGCGGTCCCGCGGAGCAGTCGCTCGACACCGAGCTCCTGAAGACCACGAAGAAGATCGCGACCAAGAAGGGATACAAGTTCTGATGTACCGCGATGATGACGCTGCTCGCGAGATGCGCGCCGGCTCGCTGATCGACGAGATCGCCGACCTCGAGCGCAAGAAGGTCAGCCACGCCGCGACCGACCAGCGTCTCGATGATGCACGGCGCGAGCTCGCGGCGCTGCAGGCCCACACGCCGGAAGCGCCGACGAAGCCACCGGGGGTGCTCGTGCACGCGGCCGTGTTCGCGATCACCGCCGGTGCAGCCTATCTCGGCTACTCGCTGCTGATCTGAGGCCCCGGGCCCGGGAGGAACGAACAGGGGGCGATGTCGCATGTGGCGATGGCACGACAGCGCGGCGTCCTCGCTCCTGCACGGCGCGATAACGATCCCGCGAGGTTGGCGGCTGGCCCGCCACGTGGAGTGAGACCACGGCAGATGGTTGCATCCCGGATCTCGCTCGCTGTTCTCGCGTCCCTGGTTCCTGCGTGCGGCGGTGCTCGCGTCAGCGGATCGGTGAGCGTCACCGACGAGCTCACGGATCCGGCGGCGATCGCGGCGTGCGCCCGCGGGGACGTCGGTGCGAACCTCGCGATCGTCAGCGATCTGCGCGACAGCTATCACGAGATGATCGTGTGCGGCGGGTTGCAGCTGCAGTTCGAGAACAACCTCGTCAACGTGATCGCGAACGCCGCCCTCGGGCGCGGGCAAGCATCGGCGCTGCGCTACCAGGGTAACGGAGTGTTCGGTACGCCGAACGGCATGATGATGATCAAGACGCAGACGATGGACGGGCGCGCGCTCGCCGCCGATGCGATGGACCCGAACAGCTACCTGATCGGCCTCCAGGTCACCGCAAATGCGAGCGGCATGGTGAACACCGCGCTCGGCGGCGGCGGCGCGTGGAGCCTGCTGAAGAAGGCATCGGCGAATCTCGACGTGCAGTTCTCGGGGCAAGGCCCCCTGTTCTCGCTGCTCGAGCTCGGCGCGAACGGTGGGCTGTCAGGGCGAATGCTGCTCGACCCGAAGAAGCTCGCCAAGGCGATCGCGCGCAACATCAAGATCTCGAACCGGATCAGTGTCGACAACCAGCACGGCGCCACCACCGTCCACTACATCCTCGAGGGTGCACCGCAGCCGCTTCAAGACTCTCTCGATCACAAGTCGGTGCCGATGCAGCTCGTGTCGATCGTGGCGACGAACGAAGCGACGGGCCAGACGATCAAGGTCACCGACTGGACGATGCAGTTCAAGGGTGACGGGGGCAAGGTCCTCGACGGCACCATCGGTCTCGAGGTCGACGGCGGCGAGTTTCCCTACGCCGTGAAGTTCACCTATCCGCACCGCATGGATCCGGACATCGATCTGACGTGTCGCTAACGCGCGGGACGCCAGCCTGCGAGAAACCGTTGAAGGTCGCGGACCGCGATCGGGTACAGCGCGCGCCCCTCGGCCTCGATCTCCGTCGCATCGCGGGTGACGACCGTGCGGAGGTGGCGGAAGTACGTGTCGAGGTGAGCTCCCGCGGGGTCGGCGCGGCCGTGCAACAGGTACGCGACGTCCTTCATCGCGCA
>JAYVLW010000113.1:0-14303 GCA_043759315.1 Myxococcales bacterium | reverse complement strand
GCGTGCCGGAACGTGGCCGCGCCGCGCGCATCGCCGACGGCTTCGACTCGGGTCGGCACGAGCGATGCCGGCAGGAACGGAAAGTCGAGCATCGCCGCGCAACCCGAGCCGGAGAGGTGGGTGACGCTGAAGCCGCGGATCTTCGTGTCGCGGTAGTGGTACCCGAACTCCGCCGACGGCGACGTATCTGGACTCCACTGGATCATCCCGAACGGCACGGTGGCGCCGGGGAACACCGCACCTCCGGTGTCACCCGGCGGCGGATCGGGCGAGTCGCCGTCGTCGGTGCCGATGAACGGATCGACGTGCCGCACGAGACCCTCGAGCGCGGGGTGCGGGTGCGTTGGCGGCGTCGGCCCTCGCGAGCGCGACGAGCACGCGCACGCGACGAGCAAGCTACTCGTCAGCAGGCGGTTTCGGCGGCACGTCATCGGGGTGCATGTACTCGGCGAGATCGTCATCGTCGTTGTCGAAGCTGATGCCGCCCTTGCGAATCCCCGGCACGGGCATCTGCTTCTGCTTCGCGGCGGCCTGGGGCGCGGGCTCGTCCACGGGTGGTCGCCACACGCGCTCGCCCGCGGGCTTCGCGGGTCTCGCCGGTGCCCAGCGCGCTCCCGAGGACACGGTCCCATCGTCACCACCGCGTGCATCGAAGCGACTTCGCGAGGTCGGTTTCGCGATCTCCTCCGGAAGGTCCTCGCCCTCGGCGTCCATCTCGTCGAGCCGGCGGAGCACCTCGCGCGCCTCGGGGAGCTCGCCGAGATCGATCTCACCGGCTCTGACAAGCTCGAGCACCACCTCACCGAGCTCGGCGAGGGCATCCTGACGTCTGCGCTGTTGTCGCACGTCGTCGATCCGGGCTCGACCCTGCCCGAGGACCTCACCGACAGCGTCGCGGACCACGCCGGCCTGATGCAGGGTGCTCCGGAGGAGGGTACCGAGCGTACCTTTCAGCTCGGGAGGGCGGAATGCCCCACCGCCTCCGCGTCGCTTCTGTGCCATGGCGGCAGAGTAACACCTGGGCTACCGTCGGTGCTCGGTGCAGTCCAGGGCTCTGATCGTCGGTGTGCTTGCGTGCGTGGCTGCGTGCCCGCCACCGGAACCGCCGCGCCCGATTCCGCCGGTCTCGACCGGCAAGGTCCGCGTCCGCGTGTTCACCGAGCCATCGCCCGTGAAGATCGTGGCAGCCGCGGAGCGCTTCGTGTTCGTCGCCACCGAGCACGACCTCGAGCGGTTCGACGACGGCGGCGGCGTGTTCGCGCTGACGCCGCAATCGGGCCTGTCCGGCAACTCCGTCGTCGCGCTCGGACCTGATGCCGATCGCCACTCGGTCTGGGTCCTCACCGACGGTGGCCTCGGTCGCTATGACGTCACCTCCGAGGTCTACGCGTCGATCTCCGATCCGCCCGCCTCGATCGGCCTCGACTTCGCCGCGCTCTCGAAGGACGGCGCGAGCGTCGCGTCGGCGAGCGATGGCGGGGCGTGGATCGGCACGAACAAGGGCCTGATCTACGTGAGCGCGAAGGGCGGCTGGACGTCGACGCCGATCAAGGACCCGATCAAGGCGGTCGCGCGTGATCGTGCGGGCTGGCTGTGGATCGCCACCACCACCGGGCTCGTCGCGCGCAAGCCGACCGGCGAGACGGTGCGGATCGGCGGCAACCAGGGCTGCAGCATCGTGCAGCCGCGCTTGCTCGTCGAGCTGCCGGGAGATCGCATCATGGTGATCGGCGCCGACGCCGACGGCCGCGAGCGCCTCGCGTTCGGGGCGCAACAGCAATTCGTCACGTACCGCGCGCTGCCCGAGGTGACGTGGGAGGCGGCGACGCGCCGCTCGACGGGCGCCGTGGTGATGGGCGGCGGCCGCGTGTACCGGATCGCCGAGCGCGATCCGGCGCGGGTTCGCCCACTCGCTCGCGAAGGGATGCGGCTCGTTCCGCTCAACGCCGATCCGAAGACCACGCCGTGGGAGATCGACCCGATCGACCTCGTGGTGCCGCCCGGCGCGACCAGCCTCGGCATGAGCGCGGACCAGCTCCTGATCGGTACGCGGGACCTCGGCACGGCGCGCTATCAGATGTCCGTCGACGGCACCACGGCACGCCCGCGCGAGTGGCTACGACGCAGGCAGATGTTTCAGGACGCGACCACCCTCTCGGTCGCGTGCGGGAAGGTCGACGATTGCTGGATCGCCACCGGCGCGCGCCAGGCGTGGCACTGGAGCGATGATCGGTTCGTCGCCGGTGGCCCCGATCAGGTGGTGCTCGCGGTCGTGCGCGAGCCCGCGGGCGCGATCTACGCGATTCACCGCAGCGGCGCCGAGTCCGCGCTTCACCTGTCACGGATCGAGAAGGGCGCGTGGATCGCGGTGCCCAACGTCGCGATCACCGCGCCGGGCCAGATGCCGGAGGTCAGCTTCGCGCGGTTCGCATCGGCCGGCTCCCTGTGGGTCGGACTGCGGTATCGCGATGGCATGGAGATGCGCGCGGGTGGTCTCGCGATCATCGACACGGCGAACGGCAAGGTCACCTATCACCGCCCCGAGAACGCCACCGACAAGACCCTGCCGATTCCCGTCGGGATCGTCGATGCCGACGTCCGCGGCGACACCGCCTGGTTCGCCACGAACGAGGGCATCGCGCGCGTCACCGGCAACCAGGTCAAGCTGTGGACCGAGAACGACGGGCTGCTCTCCGAGCTCGCGCGCGCGGTCACGATCGCCGCGAACGGCGGCGTCATCGTCGCCACGGGCGCCGGCGCCGCGATCTGGGACGGCAAGGCGTGGAGCTTCCCGCCGGCGCTGCGGTTCGAGCTCAACGATGTCGTCGCCACGCGCAACGGCCAGGTGTGGATGGCCACCGAGCGCGGCATCGCGGCGTGGGACGGCAGCAAGGTCCGGCGCGTCGACATGCGCCGCGGTCTCGCCGAGAACCAGATCCTGGACGTCGCCGTCGACCAGTTTGATCGCGTGTGGGCGCGCGGCGCCGGCTCGTTGACGCTGATCTCGCAGTAGGATCTCCTGATGGGGAGAGACGCGAACCTGGGGAGCAGTGCGCAGCGGTTGTGGAAGCTGATCGAGGACCGGATCAAGATCGGCAGCAATACCGAGGCGATCGATCAACGGATCTGGGATCTGTTCGGCGAGGAGTGGTCCGTGATGTTCACCGACCTCGCGGGCTTCTCGCGGCAGGTCGCACAGTTCGGGATCCTCCACTTCCTCCAGATCATCCACGAGCAGAAGCAGCTCCTGTTGCCGGTCGTCGAGAACCACGATGGCGTGCTGATCAAGACCGAGGCGGACAGCTTCCTGATCCTGTTCAAGAAGCCGGCGGGCGCGATCGCGTGCGCGATCGAGATGCAGCGCGTGTGTCAGGCCACGAACAAGCGCCGGCCGCCGGAGGAGCAGATCGTGCTGTGCGTCGGGATCGGCCACGGTCGCATCCTCAAGATCGGCGACGAGGACGTGTATGGCCACGAGGTCAACCTCGCGAGCAAGCTCGGCGAGGACGCCGCGAAGGGCAACGAGATCCTCGCGACCACCGCGGTCAAGCAGCTCGTGCCGGAGCTGGCGTGGGAGGAGGTCGCCGCGAACTACGCCGGCGAGACCGTGTGCTGGCGCGTCCGCTACTGAAACGGGCCGACTCACCGCGCGAACGACCTGCGGTGCGATGCCACGGCCAACGCAACGTCAGATATCATCGCTCACCCGTGGCCCCCGAAGCTCAAGACTTCTCCGTCGTGAAGGCGAGCCCCGAATACGCGACCGCGATGGCGGCCCCGGCGCCACGCGTGCCGCTCCGCACCGCCATCGTCGTCATTCCCATGTTCGCACTCGGGGTCGTGCTCGTCGCTGTCGGGTTCGCCCTGGATGAAAGCATCGCCCTCACGGTCGGTGCCACGCTCGCGCTGTTCGCGCTCGTGGTGTTCATCGCGAGTGCCGACGAGCGCGCGAAGGCGAAACTCCCCGTCGCGCGCGAGCTCGTAGCAGTCGTGGCGTGTCGCCAGGAGTCTCGGTTCATCGAACGAGGCGACCTGTCCCCAGCTACGAGGGTCCGCGTCTCCTACTTCGAGGTCCAGTTCGAGGATGGCACTCGCTCGCGTCTCGAGGTGTGCACGAGCGATCTCAAGCGGAAGATTCGGCGCGGCACACTCGACCTGCCGGTCATGGCGGTCGTGGTCACCCGCGGCGACGAGTTGCATGGCTGGTACCCGCTCGCGCGGAACTGACAGCGCCTCGTGAGCGCGACGCGACGATCCACGTCAACTTCTGACCTGCGGCCGGATGCGGGCCTGAGTTACCGTAGGCCATGCGGATCGGATGTGTGGTGTTCCTCGCTGGCCTCGTCGCGTGCGGACCGGCGGAGAAAGGCGCGGATGGCGCGAAGGGCGATCCGGGTCCGGCCGGCGCGATGGGCGAGCAGGGCTCGCCGGGGACGACGGGCCAGGACATCGTCGAGGCCGTCGGCACGGGCCAGCTCCAGGTCACGTCCGCGACGAACTACACCGTGATCCCGGGCCTCAGCGTCACCGTCAACGTGCCGGCGAGCTCGAAGCTCCACATCGACACCAACGGCGGCGTCCAGTGCACGGGGCTCGGCAACGCGTACTCCGTCGTCGACGTCGCGATCTTCGTCGATGGCTCGATCACGAACGCGCAGCGCCGTGTCGTCGCCGCGAACACGGTCGGCGTCGCGCAGATGCTCGCGTCGTGGTCGTTCGGCCGGTTCTTCTTCCTGACCGCCGGCTCGCACACGATCGACGTGCGCGCACAGGGCGTGGATCCCGCGGCCGCGACCGCGAACGTGTCGAGCGCCGGCGCGCCGCAGCTGCAGGGCGTGCTCACCGTGACGGCGCTCAAGCTATGACTACGGCGTGAACGTCGCTTCGGCCGGGGTCTTGGTGCGGTACGTGGCGTTGACGTGGTCCATCAGCTCGAGAAAGTTCGTCTCCATGCGCGCCTTGCCGCCGAGCGGTGCGTTCGTATAGAACGTGCCGCCCTCGCAGCCATCGCCCGTGGGATCGACGGGCACGCCATCGATCTGCGGCCGGCAGCGACCATCGACGTACACGATGATAAACTTCTGGAACCGGTACTCGAGCGGCTGCTCCGAGGTCATGTAGTTCGCGAACACCGCCGACAGATCGGCGAGGTCCTGCGGCTCCATGCCGTAGCCGTGGAAGAAGTAGACGACCGGATAGCGCTTGCCCGCGTTCTCCGGCTTGGAGTAGCCGGGCGGCAGGAACAGCGAGAACGGGCTGACGCGCCCGGTGGTGGGTGACGTGTACGACAGGTTCTTCATCGTCTCGCCGCCGTCGAGGGTGTCCTCGCGATCTCCATCGGGCCAGCGCTTGTCGAGCCACGCGAACGCGGTCGTGGCGCGGCCGACGATCTGGACCGCGGTACCGACGTGGCGTCCATCGCCGCCCATGATCTTCGACGCCGACGCATCCGGATCGCCGTAGCGCAGGTAGCCGTTGCGCGGGAGATCACTCCACGGCACCTCGGTGAAGTCGTAGACCGCATCGGTCGCGGCGCCGGTCAGGGTCGCGAAGCCGTCGTACACGCCGAACGGCGCATTGAACTTCGCCATCAGGCCACCGATGGTGGCGTTGACGGCGAGCGAGTTGTTGAGGAAGTCGCGGATGCCGGCGTCGAACCACAGCGCGAGGTGCGAGCGCTGCGCCGCGGTGAGCTTCTCCCAGTTCTTGAGGAAGTCGGACCTGTACCAGTTGGCCACGTTCGGGGAGAGGTCCCACTTCCCGTTGCCCTCGCCGAAGTCGTAGCAGCCGACGACACCGATGGCCTGCTGGCAGGTCCCGGCCACGCCATCGAGCCCGACGTCCTCGTACGGCTCGCCGGCGTCGAAGTCCCCGTTCCCCTCGGTGCCGAGCGGGTTGCGCAGGTAGTGGTAGTCGTCGTGGTCCGGATCGGGGTTGGTGGTCGCGTTGTAGCCGGGCTCGTCCTTGTCGGCCTTGCCGTCGACGCCGAGATCGCCGAACGGCTCGGACGCGTTCGTCACCACGGGCTCGCCCGCGTCGCGCTTGCCATTCCCGTTGAGATCGACGGCGAGCAGCACCTCGGCCGGGTCGGTCGCCGGGATGCTCGGATCGAACACCGCGTTGCCGAGGGTCGGGCCATCGTTGCCGTCGCAGAACGTGATCACCTGCTTCGCGCCGTCCGGGTTGAACTCGCGGTCGTAGAAGCTGGTCAGCGACCTCGGCGCGATGCACCGCGAGGCCGCGGTGTCGCTCATGTAGGACAGCGGGATGCCGGGCGGCGTGTACGGGTTCTCGATGTTGTAGAGCGCGGGGTTCGCGAGCGAGCGCGCGAGATCGCGCGACGCCTTCATGTACAGACCGCGCTTGAGCGTCAGGCCAACACCGTCGCCGGGCTGCGTGATCATGTGCTCGAAGTCGGCCGTGATCTCGAACTGGTCCTTCTTCGTGGACACCTTCGGGCACAGCTGACCGACGTTGCCGCGGCCGGCTGCCTCGTCGGCCTTCGTACAGAAGCCGCCGAACAGGAAGTCGGAGACCATGCCGAGCACGTAGACCATCGACGGACCCGGATCGCCGCCGATGTTCGCGAGCGCGTCGAACCGATCGGGGTTGTGGAGGCCGATCGACGACGACGCGAAGCCGCCCATCGAGATGCCGATCATCGCGTTCCACGAGAACCGCTGGGTCTCCGGCGTGCCGGCGTCGACCTTCGCGACCACCTGGTAGGTCGTGAGCTCGCCGCCGCGGAACGAGGCGCGCGAGGCGTAGCCGTCCTCGCTGTCGAGGACCTTGTTGGCGACGGGTGGGAAGAACGAGGTCGCCTGACCTGCGCGCTTCGCGGCGATCATCACGTGCCGGGCGCCCGCCTTGTCGGGGAGACGCTTCGCCTTGTAGGGGAGGGTCAACTTGAACGCACGGTCCGACCACGTGCCCTCGGCGCCGAAGCTGACGGCCGGGCCGAGCGCCACGTAGCCATCCGGCACGATGTCCTCGGCACAGGAGATCGTGACGTCGCCGCTCGGGACGGTCGTTTTGGCCTCGGCCGTGATCGCCGCGCCTTTGAGATCCTTGCCGGCATCAGCCGTGACCTCGACGGTGCCACCGACGGTCAGTCCGCCGCTCGTTCCAGCGCCACAGGTGATCGTCGTCGATCCTCCATCGTCGCCACATCCAACGACTGCGAGCGCGAGCGCGACGACGACAACACGAATCCCGGTCATGTGGGCGGCAGCGTACACATAGGCGGCCGAAACTCCATCACAAACGGATCGACCGTGACCCGGGTCAAAAGTTGCCCGGTGGCCCGCGATCCGTAGTGTCGAGGGACGGTGCCCAAGCCGCTCGCTGATATGCACGTGCCTCCCGCGATCCGGAGGTGGGGCGCGCGCTTTGGTCTCGCGTTGATCGTCGCGATCGCGATCGGCTATCTGCCGGGCCAGGTGCTGCGCAAGGACCCCCGCACGGCGAAGCTGCACACCCAGCTCGACGAGCTCGACGTCGAGGCACGCGAGCTCGCGGCGAAGAACACGGCGCTGATGCGCGATATCGAGGCGCTGCGGTCCGACGTCGGTGCGATCGAGGATCGCGCCCGCGCCGATCTCGGCATGGTCTATCCCGACGAGATCGTGCTGCGGGTGAAGGAGACGCCATGAGGTTCCCCCGGGCCATGCGCCGCGCGCTCAAGGTGTCCGTCGGCGCGGTCGCCGGCGCGGTCGCGTGCGCGGTGGTCGGTGTCGGCGGTGCCGACGGCGCCACGATCTTCGGCCCGAAGCCGAGCCTGCCGATGACGATGGTCGTCGTCGCGATCGCCGCGCTCGTGCTGACGAGCATCATCCGCCGCATGCAGTTCGCGGCGCCGTCCGCCCGCGCGCAGCGGGTCTCGTTCTGGCTCGCGGCCGCCGCCGATCTCGCCGATCTCGAGCTCGCGCTGACGCTGGTCGCTGGCGCGCACGTCGTGATCGCGGTGACCGGCGGCCTCGGCTCGCCGGCCTATCCGATGCTCTACGGGCTGGTCGCGTTCGCGATGACCGTGCTCGCGCGTCCCGGGGCGTACGCCACGCTCGGCGCCGCGCTGCTGCTCGAGGCGACGCTGCTGCTGCGCACCGGCATCTCCGAGCACACCGTGGTCGCGGCGGGGCTCCACGGAGCCTTTCTGATGAGCGCCGCCGCGGCGCACATCCTGTTGCTCCGCGGCCTGACCGCGCGCTACCGCCGCCGCCGCGCCTCCCGGCTCGACGAGGAGTTGCTCGCGTTGCGCGAATCCGCGAGGGACTACCGGCTGATCGCCGCGGCGCTCGGGCCGGCGAGCCGCGCACCTCGCGTGCGTGACGAGGAGGAGCGGCTGCTCGCGATCGGCGGCGTCGGCATGATCGGCGACTCCGCGAGCTGGGTGCTCGCCACGCTCAAGCGCTCGCTCGGTGCGCGCACGGTCGCGCTGCTGTGGCTCGACGACGACGGCGAGCGCATCAAGCTCAAGGAAGTGGCGTCGGATGCCGACGACATCACCGAGACGCCGCGGCTCCCGAACGCCGGGGTGCTCGGCGCGGTGATCCGGGATCGTGCGCCGCTGATCGTCTCTGCGACGAAGCCGGGCCAGCTCCCGTACTACGACAGTGGTCGGGCGGGCGTCGCCCTCGTCGCCGTGCCGATCATCGAAGGCGGCCATTTGCGCGGGATCCTCGCCGCGGATCGCGACACGCCGTTCACCGAGTCCGATCGCGATCAGCTCGTTGATGCGAGCGCCCAGGTGCTGCGCGTGGTGCAGAGCGAGCAGGTGTTCCGCGCCGTCGAGCGCGCGAAGTACGAGCACGAGCGGTTCTATCAGGCGACGGCGATGCTCGGCCGCGCACTGACGCCCGAACAGGTGATGGAGACGGCGTTCGATGCGTGCGCCGCGATCTGCGACTTCGACGCCGCCGCGATCGCGATGTACGAGAAGGAGCGCAAGAGCCACCGGATCACCGCGGTCCGGGTCCGCCCCGGCGGCGAGGGCATCATCGATCCGGTCCAGCTCAAGGACCTCGAGTTCAAGGACAACGCAGGTCTCGCCTCGATGGTGGTCAAGAACCGCCACTACCTGCCGTCGGGCGGCGAGCCGCGCGAGGTCTCCGCGCCGATCTACACGCGCAAGGTGAAGATCGACGACGCGAAGTCGCTCCTCGTGTTGCCGCTGCTGTGCGCCGACGAGCCGGTCGGCACGCTGACGCTCGTCGCCCGGGCCGAGAAGCGGTTCGGCAAGGACGTGCGCGAGATGCTCGCCGTGATCGCGAACCAGGTCGCCGTGTCCCTCGAGAACGGCTTCCTCTATCGCAAGATGGAGACGATGGCGACGACGGACGGTCTCACCGGGTTGACCAATCACCGCACGTTCCAATCGAAGTTCTCGGAGATGCTCGAGCGCGCGGAGCGACACAACCACAAGGTCGCGGTGCTCCTGTGCGACGTGGACTTCTTCAAGAAGGTCAACGACGGCTATGGCCACCCCGTCGGCGACGAGGTGCTCCGCCGGGTCGCGCGCGTGCTGCAAGAAGTGCCGCGCAAGATCGATATCTCCGCGCGCTACGGTGGCGAGGAGTTCGCGGTGCTCCTCGACAACGTCGACGTGGTGCAGGCCAAGGCGGTCGCCGAGCGGATCCGCATCGAGATCTCGAAGGTGGTTGTCGAGACCGAGAAGGGGCCACTGTCGGTCACCGAGTCGGTGGGTGTCGCGGCGTTCCCCGAGGATGGCCGCGATCGCGCGACCTTGATCGAGCGCGCCGACCTCGCCCTGTATCACGCGAAGCACACCGGTCGTAACCGCGTGGTGACCTGGGCGGAGGCGCTGGCGGCGAAGTCCGCCGGGCAGCTCAAGGTGGTCGACGCACCGGCGAAGTCGGCGCGGGCGAGCTAGTTGCTCGATCGACGCGCCCCCGGGGGCGGCGCTCGGCTATGCTTGCGGGGTCGTGCCTGGTGTGGTCGCCGAGGTCGGATCGACCGCGAACAACTATCAGATCCTCGCGAAGCTCGCGATGGGGGGGATGGCCGAGATCTTTCTGGCGCGCGGCATCAGCACCGCGGGCGTCGAGCGCTACGTGGTGCTCAAGCGGATCATCCGCGACAAGGCGAACGACACGCACTTCGTCCAGATGTTCCTCGAAGAGGCGCGGCTCGCGGCGCAGCTCCAGCACGCGAACATCGCGCAGGTCTACGACATCGGGAAGCTCGGCGACTCGTACTTCTTCACCATGGAGTACGTCCACGGCGAGACCGTCCGCGGCTTGCTCCAGCGCGCACGGTCGCTGCGGCGCGAGATCCCGCTCGGGCTCGTGCTGACGGTGATCGCGGGAACGGCGGCGGGGCTGCACCACGCGCACGATCGGATCGGCATCGATGGGCGGCCGCTCGGCATCGTCCACCGCGACGTGTCTCCGTCCAACTTGATGATCAGCTACGACGGTAGCGTCAAGGTCGTCGACTTCGGCGTCGCGAAGGCCGAGAACCGCGCCCACGAGACGCGCTCCGGCGCGGTGAAGGGAAAGATCAGCTACCTGTCACCGGAGCAGTGCCGCGGCGCGCCGGTCGATCGGCGCAGCGATCTGTTCTCCCTCGGCATCGTGCTGTGGGAGATGCTCACGGTCGAGCGGCTGTACCGGAGGAGCAGCGACTTCGAGAACATGTCCGCGATCGTAACCGAGCCGGTGCCGCCGCCCTCGATCCATCGCCCGGGGATCCCGCGCGATCTCGAGCAGCTGTCGATCCGCTTGCTCGCGAAGCGCGCGGAGGACCGGTTCCAGAGCGCGGAGCAGCTGATCGAGGCGATCGAGGAGGTGTGCGCGAAGAACCAGCTCGTCCTCTCCGGCGGCGCGCTCGGCCGGTTCATGAAGGAGCTGTTCGGGCAACGGCCCGAGCCGTGGGTGGAGATGGAGGCGCCCCACGCCGCGGAGGGCGTGACGGTGACGAGCGAGCCGATTCCGATCGAGCTGTCGAGCGCGAGCGATCCGATGGAGGCGCAGCTCCGCCAGGTCCGCGATCTCAGCAAGCAGTACGCGGCGCAGCGCCACCCCGCGAGCGAATCGATTCCGCCACCGATCGCGGCGATGTCGCAGCTCCTGACGGCCGAGGCGGTGCCGATCCTCGACAACACCGTGCGCCCCACGGTGAGCATGCGGCCCGCGTCGGCGGCGCCGCTCCCACCGCCGCCGTCGCACACCCCGGACATGCTCGCGACGGTGCCGATGTATCGGGCGCCGATGGCGACACCGGCGAACCCGTTCAGCACCTCCGCGAGCCAGCCCGGCACAGGATCCGCGGTGGTCCCGTACCCGATGGTGGCCTCGGCACCGACAGGGTCGGCGACCGGTGGCGGTACCAACGTCAAGGTGATCGCGGCGGTCGCCGCGCTGTGCGTCGGCGTCGGCATCGTGGCGTGGCTGCTCGTGCGCGATCGCGGCGAAGCTCCGAAGCTCGACGAGTTCGCGGGTGCGCCGGCGGATGCCGCGACGACCGTGGTGGTCGCACCGCCCGATGCGGCGATCGCCCAGGTGACGATCGATGCGGCCGTCGCCGCCGTGGGCGGAAGTGATGCACCGATCGATGCACCGCAGCCGGTGGTCGCGCCCGAAGATCCCCTCGCGCCGCTGCAGGCTGCCCTCGCGCAGGGACGCTACGCAGAGGGCCTGGCGGGCTGTGGGAGCGTGGCGATCTCCCCGGAGCTCGGCCTCGTCTGCACGCGGCTTGCCTGCAAGCTCGGCGATGCCGCGAAGGCGAAGCAGTGGATCGCGCGCGCGGCGAAGATCGATCGCGGAGTCCTCGAGGCCGAGTGCAAGCGCGATGGCACCGAGCTGGCCCCTCGGCCGAAGACGGGGCGTCCGCCGCGCGACACGACGAAGGTCGATCCGTGCAAGGCCGATCCGATGTCCTGCCAGCACTGAGCTGCGCGAGCCATTGACGTCCGGCACGGAGCGGTCGATCCTCGTCGTATGGGCCGCATCGCGCTGGTGCTGGTGACGCTGTGTGCGGGGACGCTCGCGTTCGCGCAACCGAAAGCCGCCGGTACGCGGCTGTTCGAGGAAGGACGCGAGCTCGCGAAGGCAGGCAAGTTCGCCGAGGCGTGCGAGGCGTTCCAGAAGAGCTTCGAGATCGATCGCGCGCCCGGGACCTCGCTCAACTTCGGTGACTGCCTCGAGCACCTCGGTCAGCTGCGCAAGGCGTGGCAGATGTACGACGAGGCCGCCCGCGAGTTCGACAAGCTCGGCGACGCGCGCGGCAAGTTCGCCCGCGAGCGCGCGAGCGCGGTGGCACCGAAGCTCGGTACGCTGACCGTCAAGGTCGCGGATCCGAAGCTCCCGGGCTTGATCGTGAAGATCGCGAACGAGAGCCTGCCGCCGCAGGCACAGATGATCGAGCGCTACGAGCCAGGATCGATCGAGGTCACCGCGACCGCGCCCGGTCACGCATTGTTCGCGAGCACCGCGCGCACCGCGGCGGGGGCGAACGTGATCGTCGAGATCCCGCCGCTTGCGGCGACCGGCGGTAGCACCACCACGACCGATCCGCCGGAGGTTCGCCCTCCGCCGCAGCTGCCGCCCGAGATGCGGCGGCGGCCGGGCCGGGTCAAGCTCGCGATCGGTCTCGGTGTGGGTAGCAGCGTGGCGCTGATCGCGGGCGGGATCCTCGCGCTGTCGGCGCGATCCTCGTACAACGATGCGATCGACTCGATGAAGTGCTCGAAGGCCACCGGCACGCTGGTGTGCAGCCAGGCCGGCGCCGACCAGGTCAACTCCGCCGCTACGCGCGCGAATCTCGCCACCGCGTTCACCATCGGCGGCGGCGTGCTCGCGGCTACCGCGGTGGTTTTGTTCGTGACCGCGCCCCTGGTGAGGGTCGAGCTGCGGCCGGTGGCGAGCACGAACAGCGTCGGCCTCGGGATCAGCGGCTCGTTTTAACTCCGCGTTTTACGGCCTCATGGTTTGACACCGACGACGGAAGGGTCGGATTGTCCCGCCGTGGCCGTCAAGAATTACGTACTGGATACGAACGTGCTGTTGCACGACGCGCGGGCGATCTTCGCGTTTGCAGACAACAACGTGATCATTCCGATCTACGTGCTCGAAGAGGTCGACACGTTCAAGAAGGACCAGTCGGAGCTCGGCCGCAACGCTCGCCAGATCGCGCGCGAGCTCGATGCGTTCCGCAGCGACGGTGGTCTCTCGCACCCGCAGGCCCTCCCGAACGGCGGCACCGTTCGAGTCGCCCTGTCAAAGAACCCGCCAAAGAATCCGAGCAGCGACTCGCGCTCGATGGATCAGCGGATCATCGACATGGCGATCGAGGTCCGCGACGCCGATCTGAAGACGCACACCGTCCTCGTCACGAAGGACGTGAACATGCGCGTCCGCGGCGATGCGCTGGGCCTCGCCTCCGTCGACTTCGAGCCCGAGCGGATCTCGATCGACGAGCTCTACCCGGGCAACCGCGAGCTGCTCGTGCCGTCGGGCACGATCGACAAGTTCTACGCGGACGGCAGCGTCGTGGTCGACGCGCCGGGCCTGCACGCGAACGAGTACCTGACGCTCAAGGATGACGGCGGCAAGTCCGCGCTCACCCGATGGGACAAGACCGCGGCGAAGGCGATCCCCGTCAAGAAGCTGCGCGAAGGCGTGTGGGGCATCAAGCCGCGTAACAAGGAGCAGCACTTCGCGCTCGACCTCCTGCTCAACGATGACGTCAAGCTCGTCACCCTCGTCGGCAAGGCCGGCACGGGCAAGACGCTGCTCGCGATCGCCGCCGGCCTGCAGAAGGTCACCGAGGAGCAGGTGTTCTCGAAGCTCCTGGTCTCGCGCCCGATCTTCCCGCTCGGCCGGGACATCGGTTATCTCCCCGGCACCATCGAGGAGAAGCTGAACCC
This sequence comes from Myxococcales bacterium, assembly GCA_043759315.1. Taxonomy (GTDB): domain Bacteria; phylum Myxococcota_A; class Polyangia; order Haliangiales; family Haliangiaceae; genus JABFXX01. Next base: position 418 of record JAYVLW010000113.1, on the reverse strand, counting down.
GTGGATGCAGCCGATCTACGACAACCTCGAGCTGCTCCTCGGCCTCAACAAGTCCGACAAGAAGGAAGGCCGGAGCTACGCCGAGCTCGTCGACCTCGGGTTCGTCGAGATCGAGCCGCTCACGTACATCCGCGGTCGGTCGTTGCCGAACGTCTACATGATCGTCGACGAGGCGCAGAACCTGACGCCGCACGAGGTCAAGACGATCGTCACGCGCGCCGGTGAGGGTACGAAGATCATCCTGACCGGCGACCCGTACCAGATCGATCATCCGTACCTCGACTCGTCGAACAACGGCCTCACCACCGTCGCCGAGCGGTTCAAGAACGAGATGATCGCCGGCCACGTGATCCTGACGAAGGGCGAGCGCTCGCCGCTCGCCGAGCTCGCGACCCAAATCTTGTGAAGCCGCTGTGAA
>JAYVLW010000112.1:0-2963 GCA_043759315.1 Myxococcales bacterium | reverse complement strand
TCGAGACTGCCTACGCGGGCAAGGTGGTCACGCAGATCCTGGAGAACCAGCGCACGTACGACGTCCTGGTGCGCTACCGCGACGACCAGCGAGCGGACATCGACGCGATCCGGAACACGATCGTCGACACGCCGTCGGGCGTCCGGGTGCCGCTCAAGATGCTGGCGTCGATCCGCGAGGACGTCGGTCCGAACGCGATCTCGCGCGAGAACGTGCAGCGGAAGGTCGTCGTGTCGGCGAACGTCGGCGAGCGCGACCTGCGCAGCGTGATCGACGATATCCGCGCGGGGATCGAAGCGAAGGTCACGCTCCCGGCCGGCTACTACGTCGTCTACGGCGGTCAGTTCGAGAGCGAGCAGGCGGCCTCGCGCACGCTGTCGCTGCTCGGCATCGTGGTCATCGCCGGTATCTTCGCGCTGCTGTTCTTCTCGTTCGGCTCACTACGCAACGCGCTGCTGATCATGATCAACCTGCCGCTCGCGCTGATCGGCGGCGTCGTGGCGATCTACTTCGGTAGCGGCATCGTGAGCGTGGCATCGCTCGTCGGGTTCGTGACGCTGTTCGGGATCGCGACGCGCAACGGCATCATGATGATCTCGCACTACGACCACCTGCGAACCGTGGAGAAGGCCCCGTTCGACGAGGCGGTACACCGCGGTTCGATGGAACGGCTGTCGCCGGTGCTGATGACAGCGCTGTGCGCGGGCCTCGGTCTGGTGCCCCTCGTGCTCGCAGGTGGCCAGCCGGGCAACGAGCTCCAGGCACCGATGGCCGTCGTGATCCTCGGTGGACTGGTGTCATCGACGGCGCTGAACATGGTCGTGATCCCGGCACTTTACGGCCGGTTCGCGCGACCTCACGCAGCTGCCGAGGCCACCACTTGAGTCATGCGTGGGCGCTGCTGCTCGCAACCTTTGACGTTCGGCGCGGTGCCGCGATCGCTCAGTCGAGGCGCTGCGCCCGGAGGCGTAGCGCGTTCGTGATCACCGAGACCGAGCTGAGGCTCATCGCGGCGCTGGCGATCATCGGACTCAGAAGCCAGCCGAAGACGGGATACAGCACGCCGGCCGCGATCGGGACGCCGAGCATGTTGTAGGCGAACGCGAAGGTCAGGTTCTGGCGGATGTTCCGCATCGTCGCTCGGCTGAGCTGGCGAGCACGCGCAACGCCCCGGAGGTCACCTTTGACGAGCGTGATGCCAGCGCTCTGGATGGCGACGTCAGTACCGGTGCCCATCGCGATGCCGACGTCCGCCTGCGCAAGGGCAGGCGCGTCGTTGACGCCATCGCCGGCCATCGCGACGACCTTGCCTGCGCGCTGCAGCTTCGCGACGACGTCGCGCTTCTGCTCGGGGACGACCTCGGCCATCACGTCATCGAGACCCAGCTGCTTCGCGACCGCGGCGGCGGTGAGCTTGCTGTCGCCGGTGAGCATGATGACCTTCAGGCCGGCAGCGTGCAGCGACTTGATCGCTTCGGCAGTCGTGGCCTTGATCGGATCTGCGACGCCGATCGCGGCGACGGCGACACCCTCGACCGCGAGGTACACCACCGTTTGACCTTCGCTGCGCTGGTGGTCCGCCTCGACCGCGAGTGCTTCGACGTTGATGCCACTCGCGTTGACGAAGCGGGCATTGCCGAGCTCGACGGTCTTCCCACCCACGATGCCGCGGACTCCACCACCGGTGATCGACGTGAAGTCACGTGCCTCGGGGATCGAGACGCCGCGCGCCCTGGCGCCGTCGATGATCGCGGCGGCCAGCGGGTGCTCGCTGCTGCGTTCGAGCGCCGCTGCGAACGCGAGGGCTTCCAGGTCGGAGGTTCCCGCGACGGTTGCGATGGAGGCGAGCCGCGGCTTGCCCTCGGTGAGGGTGCCGGTCTTGTCGACCACGATCGTGTCGACGCGTTCGAGCGCTTCGAGCGCCTCCGCCTTGCGGATCAGGACGCCGAGTCCTGCACCACGGCCAGTGGCGACCATGATCGACATCGGAGTTGCGAGGCCGAGCGCACACGGGCACGCGATGATCAGGACGGCGACCGCATTCACGAGGGCGTGCGCGAGGCGCGGCTCGGGTCCGGCCACGCCCCAGACGATCGCCGTCGCTACCGCGATGACAACCACGGCCGGAACGAACCAAGCTGCAACGCGATCCGCGAGCCGCTGGATCGGTGCGCGACTCCGCTGGGCTTCTGCGACCATCGTGACGATCTGCGAGAGCAAGGTGTCGCGACCCACGCGCTCTGCCGTGATCACGAAACCACCGGTCGCGTTCAGCGTTCCACCGGTCACCTTGTCGCCGATGGTCTTCTCCACCGGAATCGGTTCGCCCGTGATCATCGACTCGTCGACGCTGCTGTTGCCCTCGACGAGCACGCCATCGACCGGGACACGCTCGCCGGGCCGGACGCGCAGCCGATCGCCGACCCGGAGATGTTCGAGAGGCACATCCTCTTCGACGCCGGCGGATGTGATCCGTCGGGCCGTCTTGGGTGCGAGCCCCAATAGTGATCGGATGGCACCAGAGGTCGCGCTCCGGGCGCGAAGCTCCAGCACCTGGCCCAGCAGCACGAGTGCCACGATCACCGCGGCAGCTTCGAAATACACGGGCACCGCCCCGTCGTCGCGCATCGTCTGCGGGATGATCGAAGGGAAGAGCGTCGCGATGAGGCTATAGCCATAGGCCGTCCCGGTGCCGATCGCGATCAGCGTGAACATATTCGGACTTGCGTTTCTCACAGATTGCACGGCGCGGACGAAAAAGGGAAATCCGCCATAGATAACAACCGGCGTTGAAAGCGCAAATTGTATCCAAAGCGATGTTTTTGGTGCGATAACATTATGAAAGTCAGGCAGCATTTCAGCCATTGCCAAAATAAAAACAGGTAAGGTCAAAACCGCGCTGAACAAAAAACGGCGTTTCATATCCAAAAATTCGGGATCGGGTTTGTTCTCCAGCGAAATCA
>JAYVLW010000111.1:0-3966 GCA_043759315.1 Myxococcales bacterium | reverse complement strand
GAGCAACCCGCGGCACGGCGCGCCGTCGCCGAGCGTGAGCTCGCACGTCGCCGACCCCTTGATGCCCATCTTGTGCTCGACCTTGGTCACCACCGCGCCGTTGCGCGCGCCGAGCGTCCCATCGGCCTCGACCCACACCTTCGGGACGATGAACAGCGACAGCCCCTTCGTCCCCGGGCCCGCGCCGTCGGGCCGCGCGAGCACCATGTGCACGATGTTGTTCGGGTGATCGAAGTCGCCGTTGGTGATGAAGCGCTTCACGCCTTCGAGCAGATACTCGTCACCCGCGACGTGCGTCGCCTTCGTGGTGCCCGCGCCGACATCGGAGCCCGCCGCGGGCTCGGTCAGCACCATCGTCGCGCCCCAGTGCTGGTCGAGCATGTTCTGCACGTAGCGGCTCTTCTGTGCGGCCGTGCCGAACTGGTCGATGATCTTCGCCATCATGTTGCCGAGCACGTAGAAGCACACGCTCGGGTTTGCGCCCGCCATCATCTCGAACGCGGACCACTGCACCGTCGGCGGCGCTCCGAGCCCGCCGAGGCTCTCGGGCAGCTCGATCTTGTTCCAGCCGCCCGCGTAGTAGGTATCGAGCGCCTTCTTGTAGCCGGGCGGCAGCGTGACGTTGCCCTTGCCGTCGAACGTGGCGCCGATCCGGTCGCCCTCGGCGAACGACGGCGCCCACGCGCTCTGCATCACCTCGAGGAAGCCCTCGAGTGTCGCGCGCGCGGTGTCCTCGTCCATCGACGCGTACGGCCCCTTGCCGAGGCTCGTGTTCTGGATCTCGAGGACCTCGAACAGCTGGAAGAACGTATCGCGGAGGTTGGGCTTGTAATGGTCGACGGTCGTCACGGGCGGAGCTTACCCGTGAATCCGCCTCCTAGCAGCCCGGAGTACCGCTCGGCGCCGCAGCGAGGTTCAGCGTGCGGATCGCGTCGCGACCGAGCGGCGGGACCGACATCGTGTCGTCGTTCGTCCAGCAGTCGGCGGCCGCTTTCTTGCCGCGCACCCGCAGCTGGTAGCCATCCGACTTCACGCCGGCGACGCTGAGCTGCTGATCCGCCTCGATGCACGGCGCCACGGACGGGGCCCCGCAGTTCACGGTGTACGACCCACCCGGCAGCGTGGCGTTGGCGGGGAACGTGAACGTCACGGGCTCGCACGCCCCACCCGTCGTGTGCTGAAGGGTCAGCGTCATGCCGGTGATCGCAGCGCCGTTGTTCGCGACCGAGCCGCAGTTGCCGCCCGGCTTGTTCGCCGTGATGTTGAGCTTGATGCCACCGGTCGCATCGACCGCGAACGCCAGTGGCATCAGCGCGATGGTCTCGCCGGACTTGATGACCACGCCCATCTGTTTCGGTGAGGTCGCGATGATGCCGGTGCCGACCGCCCCCCCTACCCCGCCGAGCTCGAAGTCCATGTCGTAGGTACCCGGGGTCAGCCCCTGCGCGCTGCCCATCAAGGTTCCGCAGGTGAACACCTCGGTCGAGCCACCCTGCACGGCGCGGTTGCGCGTCAGCACGGTCACGGTCTGCGCTCCGATCTGGTCGCACGGGAGGACGTTGCCGACCGTATCCTTGACCGTCCACGCGAGGCTGAACGCGCCGGGCGCGGGCGGCGAATCGATCGGCCGCGCATCCGCAAACCCTCCGCCGTCGCCACAGGCGGCTACGAGCACGGTGCTCAGGACAACTCCGCGAACAGCAGACATGGCGGACATTCTACCCCGGGTGGCCCCCAGCGCGCGCGTTCCGGATCACGCTGCGCCGAGGCCGGCCCCGAGACCAGCCATCGACGTGGCGCCGGCGCCGAGATCCTTGCGCATGTCCACGAAGTGACAGGGGCGCTTGAGGGGGCGGTGGGTGTATGGCGAGGTCCCGACCTCGCGATACCCGAGCCCGCGGTACCACCGGCCGAGCTCTTCGCGGAGGTTGATGATCCGCAGGGTCATCGCGGTGGCCCCCGTGGCCTCGGCCATGGCCTCGGCGATGCGCACCAGGCGCTTGCCGAGGCCCACGCCCTGGAGCTCCGGCCGGACGCTGAGCATTCCGAAGTACGCGACCGACCCGCGCCGCTCGAGGTAGACCGCCGCCGCGAGCCCGCCGGCCTGCTCGAGTACGAGGAACACCCCGTTCTCGGTCATCGCGGCGATCTCGTCCTCGTCGGTGCGCTCGCCATCGACGAACGACTTCTCGATCGCGTACGCATCGTTGACGAGGTCCGCCAGCTCCGGCGCATCATCGGGGGTCGCGCGGCGAACCGAGATTGCGAGTGTGTCCACCACCGATCGGTACCAGAAGCCTCCGACACTCTGCCGTGGCTTGCCAGTTCTTCGCCCACGCCGGCGCGCTAGAACCTGATCGTGGGAACTCCCGGCCTCCGCGCCATTCTCGTGAGCGGTCTCGTCGCTGCGGGCTGCTCGCCGCCCGCGCAACCGACCATGCCGATCCCGGTGCGAGATCCCGCCCTGGCGAACGATCCGATCAACCAGGTCCACCTCCCGGCGCTGCGCAGCCAGGCCGAGCGCGTGCTGACCGAGCTGGTCGCCGCGCTACCGCCAGAGCAACGGGCTCGGATCACGCGCATCGCCCTCGTCAGCGACAACGCGCTCGGCGACGTCAACGCGTACGCCACCTGCGACGAGGGCGGACCGTTCATCGCGATCAGCGACGGCATGCTGATGGTCACCGCGCACCTCGCGATGACCACCGCCACCGACGAGTTCTTCGAGACCAAGCTCGAACCGAGCTACCTCGACTGGCTCGAAGGCCACTCGATCGCCCCACCGCCGCCCGCGTTCTACGCCGGCGCGTATCAGACCGATCGCCGCAAGGTGCTCCGGCAGCACGAGATCTTCGACGAGCAGGTCGCGTTCGTCCTCGCCCACGAGCTCGCGCACCACTACCTCGGTCACCTCGCGTGCAACAGCTCTGGCGGCGTGGTCGAGGAGATCGGCCAGATCGCCTCCGATGCCGTGCCGCTGTTCAACCAGACCACGGAGCTCGCCGCGGACATCGCCGGCGTCAAGAACGTGCTCGCTACCGGCACCACGCGGCGCGGCTACGTGTGGACCGAGGACGGTGCGCTGCTCGTGATCGCCGCGTTCGCCCACCGCCACCCGACCACCGCGGCGGACATGCTGTTCGGCTTCGAGCGCACGCATCCGCTACCGCTGCTGCGCGTCCCTGTCATCACGAGCACCGCCGAGCTGTGGCACACCAGCGGCGGCCACCTACCCCTCTGATCCTGAGCAGAACGTTCGCGAGCATGGGCATCGTGCGCTTGCGATCGGCGATCGGACTGTGTTGACCGATGCTCCCGTGAAGCTGGTACCAGATAGTGCCGTCATCGGGACCGCATCAACTGTTCCAGCCAACCTGGGACGGTCGACCCACCACGCAATCTCCGGGCGGCAACTGGAGAGCAGGCCATACGGTCATGCCACACGCCCGGTCGTCGACGTCCCGGAGAGCACGACGACGGCAGCTGACCGATACCATATGTCTCCAAAATTCGGAATCTTGGATCGCGAACCACCACGTGGCCTGTTGGTTCACGTGCTGGACCCGTACGTAGAGCTTCCGTCTGGAGCAGGCGCGCCGACGGCGTTCGCGTGCCTCGGGCTTCACCTCGCGACGCGCGTGCGACCGACGCTGCCGGCGTCCTCCTATCGCGACCGCGACCGAGTCCTCGACGCCCACGCCCGCGGCACGCTCGGGCTCGATGACACGATTCACATCGGCGGCCGAACGACCACCGCCGGGCGATACCTGGTGGCGGAGTGCTTGCCGCCGACCTACCGCGACGTTGCGGACGCACCGTGGGATGCGGTGCGCGGCGCGCACGTGATCGCGCGGATCACCCGAGACTTGCACGTCGAGCTGGCCGCGCGCTCCGTGGCGGCGCTCGAGCAGTTGGGACCATTCGTGGCCGAACGCTCCGGCTTCTCGCTCGCTCTCGACGACTTCG
>JAYVLW010000110.1:0-3170 GCA_043759315.1 Myxococcales bacterium | reverse complement strand
ACGAACGCGAAGTTGTTCCCCGGCGGCAGCAGATAACGGAACTTGTGGTGTTCACTCATGGCTGCTGCTCAGATCGAGATCGTGGCCATCGTTCCCTTCTTCCTGGAGACGTACCAGTCGAAGAAGATCCGAGTGACCCAGATGTTGGTGGACAAGGTGGTGAACACGCCGACGAGCAGCATCACGGCGAAGCCCTTGATCGGGCCAGAGCCGTATTGCAGGAGCACCCATCCCGCGGCGGCGGTGGTGAGCTGACCATCGAGGATGGCGGAGAAGGCGCGCGAGAAGCCCAGATCGATGGCTCCTCGCACGGATTTGCCGAGTAACAGCTCATCTCGTATGCGTTCGTAGATCAGGATGTTGCCGTCCACCTCCATGCCGATCGACAGGACGATCGCTGCGATGCCGGGCAGCGTGAGGGTGGCGCCGAACGCCGCCATCACGGCCAGGGTCATCACGATGTGGAACACGACGGCGAACACGCTGATCCACCCGGACCAGCGGTAGATGCCGACCATGATGATGATCACGAGGCCGATGCCGAGCGCGAACGACAGGCGGGTCTTCTCGATCGCATCGCGTCCCAGCGTGGGACCGATCTCGGAGGACGACTCTTCGCGGAGCGGCGCCGGCAGCGAGCCGGTCTTCAGCACGTTGACGAGCTCGTTGCGCTCGGCCTCCATGCGGCGAACATCGCTGCCGCCCATGGTGATCGAGGCGCGACCGCCGCGGATGGCGCCGTTGATGATCGGCGCGCTCTTGACCTTGTCGTCGAGGATGGTCGCCAGCTTCTTGCCGACGATCTGCGACGTCAGATCGCCGAACACGCGGCTGCCGAAGCGGTTGAAGTCGAGGAGCACGATCGGGCGGTTCGTGTTCGGGTCGTAGCTGCCCATCGCGTTCGAGATGCCCGAGCCGGTCAGCCGGACCGCGCGATCGAGGTAGTAGGTGCGCCAGTACGCGCGCTTGTCCTTGGCATCCGGGCTCGGCTCGTTGAGCTCGAAGCCGATCTGCTTGTCGTCGGGGAGCTTGAACTCGGGGTTCGTGTCGACGAGGCCCTTGACGCCGAGCTTCTTGTCGCCGAACAGGTACAGCTCGATGACGCGACGGCCGGTCACGTTGCACGAGATCCGGCCGTTGACGAACTTGTCCTTGTTGTCCTTGTTGAGGCAGCCGATGGCCTTCGCCTCGTCCGCGGTGAGCGCCTGCTCCCGGTCGTGCGCGATCAGGTAGTAGTCGGTCTTCATGCCGCCGCCGTCCTCGGGGCGCCACTGATCGATCTCGGCCTGGATGTCGGCGGCGATCGCGGCGGGGTCGGTCGGGTGATTCTCTTTGCCCTGGCTGCCGACGTGGCCGTACAGCTTGCGCATGTACTCGGAGCCGTCGTCGACGACCTTGAACTCGAGCTTCGCGGTGCGGGCGATGATGTCGCGGGTCTCCTGGATCGAGTCCTTGTCGAGGCCCGGGAGCTCGACGAGGATCTCGTCGCCCTTCTCGACCACGCTCGGCTCCGCGACGCCCTTCTCGTTGATGCGCTCGCGGATGGTCGCGACGGCGTTGGTCAGCGCGGCCTTCTTGATGCCGTCGGAGTACGCCGACGAGACGCGGAAGCAGATCGAGTCAGCCGGCTCGGTCGGCGGGCAGTCGTACGGGGTGGTGTCCTTGCCGTAGTCCGAGTTGATCGCGGCCTTCGCGGGCTCGCGCTTCGCCGCATCGGTGATCGAGACCACCACGGCGCCGAGCGGCGACGACGGCGACTTGACGACCGCGGCCGTCTTCTCGTCGGCGAACCGCGACTCGAGGTCGCGCTTGATATCCGACGCCTTGTCGTCGACGGCCTTGTCGAGATCGATCGAGTAGACGATGTGGAGGCCGCCCTGGAGGTCGAGCCCCAGGTTGATCTTCTTGTCCCACGGGAACCAGCCCGGGAGAGATTCTTTGCCGACAAAGGTCGGCATCAGCACGCCGACGCACAGCAGACATGCTGCGATCAGGGCGAGGGTCCGCCACTTGAGACTACGATCCATGAACCACCTCGGAAACGAAAAGCTTGCGTGGGATCAGGCTGCGCGGGCCGCGGTGTCCGGGACCTTGCCGTCCCACTTGCCCTCGATGTACGCGCGCGGAACGCGAACGCGGACCTTCTCCTGGAGCTCGAGGACCAGCACGCCGTCATCCGAGATGCCGGTGATCTTGCCGATCACGCCGCCACGGGTGATGACCTCGTCGCCCTTGCCGAGCTTCTGCAGCACGGCCTGGTGCTCCTTCTGCTTGCGCACCTGCGGGCGGATCAGGATGAAGTAGAAAATCCCGAACATCACCAGCATCATCATGATCGGCTGCATCGCTTGCATCGCACTCTCCTGAGGTAGCCCGAGGGCTAGGTACTCGTAAAATCAGCGGTTGCGTAGCATCCGCGGAAAAAGGGGTCAAGCACGCTGACCTTCCGCGAGGATCCGCTCGCGGAGGGCGCGCACGTGGCGGGCGTAGAACGTGAGGTTGTGCAGGGTTGCGAGGCGCGCATACAGGATCTCTTTCGCCTGGTAGAGATGTCGCAGGTAGGCGCGGGAGTGGGTACGGCACGTCGAGCACGGACAGGTCGGGTCGATCGGACCCAGATCGGTGCGGTTCGCGGCATTGGGGATGTTGACACGTCCCCCGGTCGCGAACAGGTATCCATTTCGCGCGTTGCGGGTCGGCATGACGCAATCGAACATGTCGATGCCGGCCATGATGCCGCGTTCGAGGTCCGCTGGCGTTCCGACGCCCATGAGGTAGCGCGGGCGATCCGCGGGCAGCGTGTGCGCGACCTCGTCGAGGACCCGGTAGGTGTCCTCGACCTTCTCGCCGACCGCGAGGCCGCCGAGCGCGTGCCCGTCGAAGTCGAGCTTCGTGATCTCCGCGGCGTGGCGGAGTCTGCGCGCTGTGTCGATGCCACCTTGAACGATCCCGAACAGCGCCTGCCCCGTCGCCCGCTCTGTCACTCGACAGCGCGCCGCCCACCGCGTGGTGCGTGCGAGAGCGACCTCCTGGACGTCCGCGGGGGCGTCGCCCGGAGGGCACTGATCGAAGCACATCGCGATGTCGGAACCGAGCACTCTCTGGATGTGCATCGACACCTCGGGTGTCAAGCGGTGCTTCGAGCCGTCGATATGCGAGCGAAACGTCAC
>JAYVLW010000109.1:0-7267 GCA_043759315.1 Myxococcales bacterium | reverse complement strand
AGTAGGTGCGGGGCGTCGCGTGGCCGAGCATTCGCATATTGCCGATATGGGGACCCATATCGTAGGGTATGGGAATGAAGACGACGGTCGAGATCTCGGATCCTCTGTTCGAAGAGGCGAAGCGCGAGTCCGACCGCTCGGGCGTGACCCTGCGCGAGCTCATCGAGCTCGGACTCCGCCACGAGCTCGAACAGCGCAAGCGCGAGAAGCCATTCCTCCTGCGCGACGCGAGCGTGCCCGGCGGACCCGCGCCGGGAATCCGCGAGGATCGGATCCGTTGGTACGCCTACATGGGTACTCCCGGCTACCCCGATACGGTCGAAGGGATCAACGCGATGCTCGACGAGCAGGACGACCGGTGATCGCGATCGACACCCAGATCCTGGTGTTCGCACACAAGGCGAGCTCGCAGTGGCACGAGCGCGCCAGCGAACGGATCGCCGAGCTCGCCAATACCAGGGCCCGCTGGGCGATCCCGATGCACTGTCTCGTGGAGTTCTACGCGAACGTTACCCATCCGACCTATTACCGCCCGCCGTCGACCCCGGCGCAGGCGATCGATCAGATCGACGCGTGGCTGGAGTCGCCGTCACTGTCGTTGCTGAGCGAAGATGCGCGGACGTGGACCGTGATGCGGACGCTGTTGTCGTCCGCGCGCATCGTCGGGAAGCCCGCCTACGATGCGCGAATCGCGGCGGTCTGCCTCCAGCACGGAGTGACCGAGCTGTGGACGAACGACCGTGACTTCCTCAAGTTTCCGGCGCTCCGCGTCCACAATCCGCTCGTCGATATCCACCCCACCGGTGTCCGCGAGCGCGGTGCACGCTACGTCGTCGCGAAGCGCAAGCGCGCTGCGCCGCGTCGCTAGCGACGTCGAGCTCAGGCTTCGGCGGTCTTCGGGTGCTTCGGGCCCTTCTCGGATCGCTTGCGCTCGTTGTGGTCGAGGATCATCTTGCGCAGGCGGATCGACGCCGGCGTGACCTCGACGAGCTCGTCGTCGTTGATGAACTCGAGCGCGTACTCGAGGGTCAGCTGGCGCGGTGGGGCGAGGATCAGCTTCTCGTCAGCGGCCGTGGTGCGGATGTTGTTCAGCGCCTTGACCTTGTTCGGGTTGACGACGAGGTCGTTGTCCCGCTGGTGGATGCCGACGATCATGCCGCTGTAGTTCGAGATGCTGGCGCCGATGAACATCTGTCCGCGCTCCTGCAGCGAGAACAGGCCGTACGCGTTCGAGACGCCGGTCTCCGACGAGATCAGCACGCCGTTCTGGCGGGTGCGGATGTCCGGACCCTGCGGGCCGTAGTCGGCGAACTGCGTGTACAGCACGCCTGTGCCGCGCGTATCGGTCATGAACTGGCTGCGATAGCCGATCAGGCCGCGGGCGGGGATCTTGTACTCGAGACGCGTGCGGCCCACGGCCGATGGGCGCATCTCGGTCATCTGACCGAGCCGGCGGTTGAGCTCGGCGACGACCGGCCCGACGTAGTTCTCGTCGAGATCGATCACGGCGTGCTCGTATGGCTCGAGCGTCTTGCCCGTGGCCTCGTCGGTCTTGAGGATGACCTGCGGCTGCGAGACGCAGACCTCGTAGCCTTCGCGCCGCATCGTCTCGATGAGCACGGTGAGGTGGAGCTCGCCACGACCCGAGACGCGGAACACGCCGGCGTCGGCGGTGTCCTCGACGCGCAGGGCGACGTTGCTCTTCAGCTCGCGCGCGAGCCGCTCGGCGAGGTTGCGCGACGTGACGTACTTGCCTTCCTTGCCGGCGAACGGGCCATCGTTGACCCGGAAGTTCATCGTGATCGTCGGCGCGTCGATCTTGAGGAGCGGGAGGATCGTCGGGTTCTGGATCGACGTGATCGTCTCGCCGACGTTCAGGTTCGCCATGCCCGTGAACGCGACGATGTCGCCCGCGATCGCCTCGGCGAGCTCGAACCGCTTGAGCCCCTGGAAGCCGAGGACCTTCTGGACCCGGAACTCTTCCTTGCTGCCATCGCGGTGCGCGAGCAGTACGCGATCGCCGACCTTGCTGCGCCCGGAGCGCATGCGGCCGATCGCCATGTAGCCGAGGTAGTCGTCGTAGTCGAGCGTGGCGACCTGCATGAGCAGCGGGCCCTCGGGGTCACCGGCGGCCGGCGGGACCTTCTCGATGATGAGGTCGAGGATCGGCCCCAGGTCCTTCCGCTCGTCGCCGAGCTCGCGGATCGCGAAGCCCTGCCGGCCCGAGGCGTAGATCACCGGGAAGTCGAGCTGCTTGTCGTTCGCGCCGAGGGAGTCGAACAGGGCGAACACCTGGTCCATCACCTCGTGGGGGTCGACGCCCGGGCGATCGATCTTGTTGACGACGACGATCGGGTTGAGACCCATCTCGAACGCCTTCTGCGTCACGAACCGCGTCTGCGGCATCGCGCCCTCATAGGCATCGACGAGCAGGAGCACGGAATCGACCATGCCGAGCACGCGCTCGACCTCACCGCCGAAGTCGGCGTGGCCCGGCGTGTCGACGATGTTGATGCGCACGCCCTTCCAGGTCACGGCGGTGCACTTGGAGAGGATCGTGATGCCGCGCTCGCGCTCGAGATCGTTCGAGTCCATCGCGCGTTCGGCGACGACCTCGCCCGTGCGGAACGTGCCGGCCTGCTTGAGGAGACCGTCGACCAGGGTGGTCTTGCCGTGATCGACGTGAGCGATGATCGCGACGTTGCGGATATTGGGCGCGGGGGACGACATCTAGAGACCGTTCGGTGAAGGGAGGAGCCGGTGACACGCGGCGAGTCCGCGGACCTCGGGAGGAGCCTCGGTCGCACCGAGTAGCGCGGCGAGCAACAGATCATTCGTGCCAGTCAGCACGCGCTCGCCGATCGCAGTGCCCGGCATCGAGATGCCGCCGGTGGGCAGCTTCTTCACGGACCCGATCACGGCGCCTGCGCCGCTGATGAGGTCCGCCTTGTCGCCGGAGATGGTCGCGCGAAACATCGCGACGCCATCGGGCGTGTACAGGCCGGTCTCGGAGGGCTGATCGACCGGGAACACCCGGGCGATCACCTCGTCGTTGCGCTTGATCGTGATGCCATTCGCCGCGGTGGTGCCGGTCCAGCGGACCTCGCCGAGCTGCGCGACCAGCGGATCGGTGCCGACCAGAAGCTCGACGTCATCGACCATCGCGCGGCACGGATGGCCCGGCGTCACGCGCGCGATGAGCTGCCCCTTCGCATCCTTGAGCTCGATCGCGGGCGGCCGTGCTGCGGTCTGGCGCGCCCCCGCATCGGACTTGCTCTGGCACGCGGAAACCGCGACGAGCACGAGCATCAGATGGCGGGTTCGGGACACGGCGGCGGTCTATAACAGGATGCGGGAGTACTGGCAATGCCTTGGGATCTTCGCGATCCGGGCCGCCGTGTGCTACGTGCGAAGGAATGCGCGTCGCGCTGGTCCTGTGCGTTGCCACCGCGTGCGGAAAGGGCAGCGGATCCACGCCTTCTCCCCCGCCCAAGCACGATGCGGAGGTAACGGCGGTGGCCCCGACCCGGGTCGAATTCGCGCCGCGACCGCTGGGACTCGCCGAACTGAGCGCGTATCAGTGGCGCAAGCGAGCGGGCCAGCCGGCCTTCAAGACCGCCCGCAAGGCGGAAGGGCGGGAGGACTGGGCGGCCGTGGTGGTGGCCTGCCGCGACGCACTCGCCGCCGATCCGGGGCACCTGGATGCGGCGTGGCTCCTCGCGGCGGGGCTCGGCAAGCTCGGCAGGACGAGCGAGCTGGCTCAGCCGCTCGCGCAGGCCGTCGCCGGCGACTTCGGCAAGTGGGGGCAGGCATCGCTCGAGCTCCCGTCGTTGCAGACCTTTCTCGCGACGCCGATGGGCGAAGCGTGGCGCCGGCGGGTGGAGGAGGATCGCGCGGCCTATCTCGAAGCGCTCTCGCACGTCACGATCGTGGAGGGCGATGGTGAGCTCTACGGTCTCGACGCGGCGACGTCGCGCTGGCATCGCTTGACCCGCACGGGCGGCGCGGTCGTCGGTGTCCTGACCTCGCCGGGTGCGCGCGAGCTCGCGTATGTCACGCGACAGGGCACGAAGGGCAAGCGCGAGCTCGCGGTCGGCATGATCGATCTGGGCAAGGGCCGAACCACGCGACCGATCGCGCTCGGCACACTCGGCCCGATCAGCCTCGCGTACAGCGCGAAGCCGCCGGTCGGGTTCTACGTCGGCGCGGGCTCGCCGAAACCCACGTGGCGCGTCGTCGGGACCATGACGCTCGACGCGCTCCCCCCGAAGACGGCGCGGCCCCCGGGCCGTCGGCTCGAGGTTCAGGGCAAGACCGCGCGACTCCTGGGCAGGCCGGTGGGCGTGACCGCCGACTGGGATGACCAGGGACTCGCGAGCGCGATGCGGATCGGATCATCGAACAAGGTGGTCAACGTTCCGAGCCCTGGCCTGATCGATGGCAACACGGTGGTGTGGTCAGGCGATCGCAGTCACCTCGCGTTCGTCGCACAGCTCCAGCCCGATTCCACGTGCACGCCGGGCGCTGCTCGTGCGGCGGCCTACACCGCGGACGCGGCGACCGGCGTGGTGACGATGCGGTACTCGCCTGCGATCGAGGCGACGAAGATCGACAAGGGCCTCAGCGTGGAGTGGATGAGTGATCGCACGCTGCTGGTCGCTGGATCCGATGGCGTGACGATCGTGGGCCTCGATGGCCAGCGCTCTCCGCTCCCGGGCGCTACCGATCTCGCCACGCCCCATCCGCGCCCACGATGTACGCCCGCTCCCGATGACGAGGGCGGGTCCCCCGACGATCCCGACCCCGACATGGCAGCGGGTGGTGGAAGCGGTTCGACAATGGTCGGACCACCGTGACCGCTGGTGAAGTCCTGACAGTCATCCGTTGGTAACCGCTGGTAACTACTTCGTTGTGGGACGTGGCATGGGGGGTGCTCATCCCTGGTCTCGTGAAGAATCCTCGCGAGCTGCTGGCTGCCGGTTTCGGTGGCGCCGTCGGTACCGGTCTCGACGTCGGCTGTCTTGTCCTTCTGGTCAAGCACGGCGTGTCGGTGCCGGTGGCGACGTTCATCGCAGCGCTCGCGGGGGCCGCGACGAACTTCGTGCTCAACAAGTACGTCGCGTTCCGCGATCACTCGCCGGTTGACCTGCGTCAGCTCGCTCGCTTCGGCTTCGTCGCCGTGGCGGCCGCGCTGCTGATGTCGGTGGCGATGAAGATCGTGGCCGTGAAGCTCGGAGTCCCGGTGGTGTTCGCGAAGCTCGCCTGCGCGGCGGTCGTGTTCGCCATCTGGACCTATCCCGCACAGCGGCGGCTCGTGTTTGCACGAACCGTCGCCGCCTGAACCCGCTTGTCTGTGAGGAGCATGTCCATGTCGAATCTCGTTCCGTTCGTCGACCTCAGCGTGATCGTCCCTGCCTACAACGAGGAGATGCGTCTCCTGCCGACGCTCGAGCGTCTGCACGCGTTCCTCTCGGCGCAGCCGCTGCGCTACGAGATCCTCGTCGTCGACGATGGATCGAAGGACAGGACGTGCGAGGTCGTGGCCAAGGCGATCGAGACCATCCCGCACCTCGCGCTCGTTCGGCAGTCGCCGAACGCCGGCAAGGGCGCGGCCGTTCGGCGCGGCATGCTCGCGGCCCGCGGTCAGATCCGCGTGATGTGCGACGCGGACTGTTCGATGCCGCCGGAGCAGCTGCCCCGGCTCCTCGCGCCGATCATCGCGTGCAAGGCCGAGATCGCGATCGGCTCGCGCTATGCGGAGGGCGCGAAGACGGACGTCGCGCAGCCGAAGTACCGCGTGCTGTGGAGCCGCCTGTGCAACAAGATCATCCAGCGCTCGCTCGTGCCGGGTATTCGCGACACGCAGTGCGGCTTCAAGGCGTTCACCGCCGAGGCGGCCCGCAATCTGTTCTCGAGCGCGACGATCAACGGCTGGGCCTTCGACCTCGAGATCCTCGCTCTGGCGCGGCGCCGCGGCTTCGCCATCGAGGAGGTCGGCGTCGAGTGGAAGGACGACAACCGCTCGCGCGTCAATCCTCTCAAGGACATGTGGAAGGTCATCCGCGAGGCGCTGACCATCCGGCGCAACATCAAGTCGGGCCTCTACAACAAGAAGCTCCCGACCGCCGCCTGAACGTGCCGGAATGTGGTAGTCGATGGGCGCTCGTTCGACGGAGAGGCCGAGGTGATCGCCGGTGTCGGCTCGCAAGAGTCCGGCACGGGAGGAAAGTCCGAGCTTCATAGGGCAGGGTGCTGGTTAACGGCCAGTCGAGGTAACTCGCAGGACAGTGCAACAGAAAGCAAACCGCCAGCCGGCGAACGTCGTCGTCTGGTAAGGGTGAAAGGGTGCGGTAAGAGCGCACCGCTCCTCTGGTGACAGAGGGGGCACGGCAAACCCCACCCGAAGCAAGACCAGACAGGGGTCGTGCTGCCCGCACGATGACTCCGGGTTGGTCGCTGGAGCCCGTCAGCAATGGCGGGCCTAGATGAATGATCGCCACCACACAGAACTCGGCTTACCGACCTCTCCGCCGAGCGAGCCTTTTGTTTCTCGATCGACCTGCGCTGCGGAGCTCCGCGCCGACGTTCGTGGGGCGTGTCAATTCAGCGCGAGCAAGCGCGCGACGTCGCGCGTGAGCGCGGCGGACGCGAACGGCTTCTCGATCAGCGCGGCGCCGCGGGCGAGCAACGCCTGCGCCGCGTCGTCGTCGGCGTAGCCGGTCGCGATCAGCACCGGGACCTCGGCGACCTCGCGGAGCCTCGCAAAGCACTCCGCGCCGCCCATCACCGGCATGCCCATGTCGAGGATGACGAGACCGATCGATGTGGCGTGCTCGCGGAACACCGCGAGCGCCTCCTCGCCATTGCTCGCCTCGAGGACCGCGAGCCCGCGGCGCTCCAGGATCCGGCGGGTACCCATGCGTACCAGCGGTTCGTCATCGACGACGAGCACCGTGGCCCGCGCGGGTTGCGGTTCGGTCACTCTCGCGGGCGGCGGAGGCATCTGCGCGAACGTGCGCGGAAACTCGATCGTGAACACCGTGCCCACGCCGACCATGGATGCGACGCTGATCGTGCCGCCGTGGGCCGTGACCACCCCCCAGGCCGTCGACAGGCCGAGGCCGGTGCCGTTGCCGAGTGGCTTCGTCGTGAAGAACGGCTCGAACACGCGGGCGCGCGTTGCCTCGTCCATGCCGCAGCCGGTATCGCGGACGCGGAGTCGCACGACGCTCCCGGTTGGGAGCTCGACGGGTTCGGTGGTGATGGA
>JAYVLW010000108.1:0-11742 GCA_043759315.1 Myxococcales bacterium | reverse complement strand
CGTAGGTGCTCGATCTCTCGCGAGAACGATGCTCTCAGGCTCCCCGCCGAGCACATCTGTGCGCTCGCGCGCAGGCGTCCGTGCGCGACGGGCGGAGGCACAGGGCGGCCGCACGCTTGCATCGGTACGACTGCATGTCGATCGAGCCGCCTGTCGAGGAACCGCCGCCGCCGGGAGATGACCCGCAGAAGCTGCCGCCGCTCGAGGATCCGCCGCACAAACTGCCGCCCCGCCGCGACCCACCTACCGAGCCTCTCGAGCCCGGAGATCCGCTGCCGACCATCGACGATCCTCCCCTCCCCGAGCAGCCGCCGGGAGTCGACGACCCGCCGGCCGAGCCCGATCAGACGCCGCACATCATCGCCTAGCTGCGGCGCGTCACTTCTTGGTCCAGCGGCCGATCCAGGCGAGCACTTCGTCGTGCCACAGCTTCGAGTTCTGCGGCTTGAGCACCCAGTGGTTCTCGTCGGGGAAGTGGAGGAACCGCGACGGGATGCCCTTGCGTTGCAACGCCGTGAACGTGCTCATGCCCTGCGTGTCGACGACACGGAAGTCCTTGGCGCCGTGGATCACGAGCGTCGGCGTCTTCCAGTTCTTCACGAAGTCGATCGGGTTGTGCCTCGCGTAGCCCTCCGGCTTCTCCCACGGCACGCCGCCGTGCTCCCACTCCGGGAACCACAGCTCCTCGGTGTCGAAGTACGCCATCCGCTCGTCGAGGTTGCCGTCGTGGCAGACCAGCGCCTTGAACCGATCGGTGTGGCCGTTGATCCAGTTGATCATGTAGCCGCCGTACGAGGCGCCCAGCGCGGCCATGCGGGTGCCGTCGAGCCACGAGTACTTCGCGAGCGCGGCGTCGAGGCCGAGCATCAGATCGTCGAACGGCGCGCCGCCCCAGTCGCCGTTGATCGCGTCGGTGAACGCCTGGCCGTAGCCGGTGGAGCCGTGGAAGTCGATGAACACCGTCCCGAAGCCCGCGCCCGCGTACGCCTGCGGGTTCCAGCGGTAGTGGAAGTGATCGCCGAAGCTGCCCTGCGGGCCGCCGTGGATGACGAACGCCACCGGCACCTTGCCGGTCACGCCCGCGGGCTTGATCACCCAGCCATAGACGGTGTCGCCCTTCGCGCCCTTGAACGAGAACTGCTCGGGCGCGCCGAACGCGATCTTCTTCACGCGCTCGTCGTTGAAGTGCGTCAGCTGCCGCAGCTCGCTACCGTCGGCCTTCACCGAGAACAGCTCGGCGGGCATGCTCAGCGTGTCCTTCGAGAACACGATGCGATCGCCCGCGATGCGCGGCGCGGTGTTCGTGCCCTTCGCGACGATCGTCTTCGCCGTGCCGGTCGCGACGTCGATCGCGAACACCGCGTGGTGGCCGACGTTGTCGCTGTCGGTGACGATTGTCTTGCCATCGGCGGACCACGCGATGTCTCCGACCGACCGGTCCCACGCTTCGGTGACGACGCGTGCCTTCTTCGTGGCGACGTCGATCACCGTCAGCCGCGAGCGATCGGCTTCGTACCCTGCGCGCTTCATCGACGAGGTCGCGAGCCACTTGCCATCGGGCGAGAACGCGGGCGTGAAGTCATAGGCCGGATTCGCCGCGGTCACGTTGACCGGCTTGCTCTTGCCGTCGGCGGCGACGAGGAACACGTCGGTGTTCGTCTGCCATGCGGCCTGCTTGCCCGCGACGCGCGCGACGAACGCCACCGTCTTGCCATCGGGCGAGATATCGATCTCCTCCATGCCACCCATCGGGTGCGTCGGAGAATCCGTGTCCTGGCCGGGCGTCAGATCGCGCGCATCGTCGGGCTTCGCTGGATCCCAGACGAACACGTGCGAGAACTTTCCGTCCTCCCACTGGTCCCAGTGGCGGAACAGGAGGTTGTCGTACGCCTGCGCCTTGACCTTGGACGTCTCCTTCGCCTCGTCCTGCTTGACCGTGTCGGCCAGCGTCTTCGCGTTCGGGTAGACATCGATCGCGATGACCAGGCGCTTCCCATCCGGGAACAGCGTGAAGCCGTTGATGTCGAGGGGGAGCTTCGTGACCTGCTCGGCTTCACCACCAGCCACCGCGATCCGCCACACCTGCGACGAGCCAGAGCGCGTCGACGCGAAGTAGACGTACCTGCCATCGGCCGACCACCGCGGGTCCGTGTCGCTCTCCGGGCTCGAGGTGAGCCGCCGCACGTTCACGCCGTCGCTGCCGACCAGCCAGATGTCGGTCCGGCCCTTGTTGGCGGCCAGGTCGGTATCGCGCACGGTGAACGCGATCTGCTTGCCGTCAGGCGACACGCGCGGATCGGAGACCCGCTGCATCGCGAGCATGTCTTCGACCGTGAGGCCCTTGGCCGAGGCGGACTGGGTAGCGAGCGCGACGCCGAGCAGTGCGAGTGCGAGTGCGAGTGCGAGCTTCATAGGTGGGGCAGTAGGCCGCTCGCACCGGGCGTCGTCAAGTGTCTCAGGTGTCGCGGCCGGGGCGGAGTAACATCATCGAGTGGACCGGCCATTGCGCATCGGCGTCGTCGGCGCGGGAACCGCCGGTTCGGCGAGCGCGATCCTCCTGGCCCGCGCCGGGCACGCGGTCACGATCCTCGAATGCGTCGCGACCCCCGCACCCGTCGGTGCCGGCATCACGCTGCAGCCGACCGGGCAGATGGCGCTCGCGCGACTCGGTCTGCTCGCGGCGGTCGAGGCCCGCGGGGCGCGGATCGATCGGCTGCACTGCGTGCGTCGCAACGGCAAGACGCTCGTCGATCTCGCGTACGCCGACGTCGATCCGCGCCTCTACGGCCTCGGCATCCACCGCGGCGTGCTGTTCGAGGCGATGTTCGCTGCCGCGCGCGCAGCCGGTGCCTCGATCACCTGCGGGGTCAAGATCGTCCGCTCCGAGCTCGCCGGAGATGCGCGCGTGCTCGTCGATGCTCGCGGTGAGCACCACGGCCCGTTCGACCTCGTGATCGCCGCCGACGGCTCGGTGTGCGAGCTCCACGACTGCGCGTCGCGCGTGCGCAGCAAACCGTATCCGTGGGGTGCGCTGTGGGTGGTCGTCGATGATCCTGGCTTCGCCGCGAGCCGCACGCTGCACCAGCGAGTCGACGGCGCGCGGCGCTTGCTCGGCTTCTTGCCGACCGGCATGGCGCCCGGGCGTGACACGCCGGTGGTCAGCATGTTCTGGAGCCTGCGCGTGGACCGCCACGATGCGTGGCGCGCGGCCGGCCTCGCACCGTGGCGCGACGAGGTGCTCCGCCTCGATCCGCGGGCCGAGCCCATCTTCGCCACGCTCGGGGATCTCGAGCCCGTGCTGTTCAGCCGCTATCGCGACGTCGCGATGTACCCGTGGCACGGCGAGCGGATCGTGTTCCTCGGCGACGCCGCCCACGCGATGAGCCCGCAGCTCGGCCAGGGCGCGAACCTCGCGCTGCTCGATGCGGTCGTGCTCGCCGATGCGATCGCCGAGTCGCCCGACGACGTCGCCCGCGCGCTGGCCCTCTACACCGCCGCGCGTCGCCGCCACCTCGGCTTCTACCAGTTCGCGACGCGCGCCCTGACGCCGCTGTTTCAGAGCGACTCGCGCCTCCTCGGCTGGCTGCGCGACCGCGTGTTTCCGCACAGCCGCTGGTTCGGATACTTCCGTCGCCGGATGGTCCGCTGCATGGTCGGCGCCGACCGCGGCCTGCTCCGCGCGCCGATGAGGCTCCCATCGCCCGAACCGGCCGATCCGACCGCGGGCGACGGGCGTACAATGGTGAAGTGACTACCACGGGCGCGCGGGGGACTCCCTCGGGGGGAACGCAGGCCCAGGAGCGGATCCATCGCCACCAGGCCGCCGCCGAGATCATGCGCGCGCGCAGCGTCCTCGTGGCGGCGTGCACGTTATGGCTGATCTGCGGCGCGGGGCTCGATCTCGTCACGCACACCTGGATCGGTAGCGGCTCGCTGTCGTTCGTCCTCGCCATCCGGTTCGCGACGTCGCTGTTTCACCTCGCGGTGGTGTTCCCCCTGTACCGCTCACCGCTACCGGATCCGAAGATCGCGTTCGCGCTAGCGACCGCCGTGTTTCCGGTGACCTCGTTCGCGCTGATGTTGATCGCCACGCACCAGGGTGGACTGACCTCGCCGTACGTGACCGCGGTGTTCGTGATCGTGATGGGGCAGACCATCTCGTGGCCCATGCCGTGGCAAAAGGGTGCGACGTGGGCCGCGGTGTCCGCGCTGATCTATCCGATCGGCCTGCTGGTCGCGACGCGGTTCGACGATCAGATGGCCGCGCAGCTCCACGACGGTGCGAGCCTCGCGGTGTTCGGCGTCTATGCCTCCGTCGTCGCCGCCGGCGCGATCGTCGCAGTGTGGGGCGGCCACGTGACGTGGTCGCTGCGGCAGAGCGTGTTCGAGAGCCGGAAGCTCGGCCGCTATCGCCTCCTCCGGCGGATCGGCCGCGGCGGCATGGGCGAGGTGTGGCGCGCCGAGGATCGCGCGCTGCGCCGCAGCGTGGCGCTCAAGATCTTGTCGCCCGAGCACGGTCGCAAGCCAGCGCGCGTGGCGCGGTTCGAGCGCGAGATCCAGGCGACCGCCGCGATCGCGCACCCGAACGTCGTCCGCATCCACGACTGGGGCGTCACCGACGACGGGGTCTGGTACTACGCGATGGACCTTCTCGAGGGTGCGGACCTCGGCTCGGTGGTCAACCGCGCAGGCCCGCTGCCGCCGGCGCTCGCCGTGGCGCTGTTCGTCCCCGCCGCGCACGGCCTCGCCGAGGCGCATCGCGTGGGTGTGATCCATCGCGACATCAAGCCCGGCAACCTGTTCGTCGTCGCGCCCGCGCGCGAGCCGGTGCGTCTCGAGCTCCTCGATTTCGGCATCGCGCGGATCGGCGTCGACGACGCGGAGCTCACGCAGGCGGGCGCGATCATGGGCACACCCGGCTTCATGGCCCCCGAGGTTCTCGCCGGCGCACCGGGCAACGCGCGCTCGGATGTCTACGGCTTCGCCGCGGCGATGTACTACGCGCTGACCGGATCGACTCCGAGAGACGCGAACCACGCACCGGTCTCCGAGCTGATCGCCGGCATCCCCCGCGCTCTCGACGATGCGCTCGTCCGTGCGCTCGACGAGGACGCGACGCGCCGCTTCACCTCGATCGACGAGCTCGCGACCGCACTCGCGGCCGTCGACCTCGTGTGGTCCGGAAGCTGGCCGATCGATCGCGACAACTCGCGCCCGATCACCGACAGCGTGGATCCCACCGTGGATCCCGAGGCGCCCCCCACGCAAGCCGATGGTCCGCGCGGCCGTGGATCTCGCCCCGTCAGCGGCGCCCCCGCAGATCCCGATTGATGTACTCGATCAGCGCCGTGAGCCCGAGCATCGCCGCGCCGGTGGCCACCGGCAGCGCGTACTCGGGCAGCGCGATCGCCACCGCGCACGCGATGAACTGCGCGATGGTCGCGGCCTTGCCGACGGGCTCCGCCTCGAGCTTGCTCGGTCGCCGCCCCGCGATCAGGTAGACGATGACCAGCGGCGCCATCACCAGCTCGCGCGCGGCGATCAGCGCGATCACCGCGAGGTTTCCGGTATGCGCCCAGATGGTCGCGAGCACGACGATGACGAAGATCTTGTCGACGAGCGGATCGAGCCAGCCACCGATCTCGGGGCCGGTGCTGCCGCGGCGTCGCATCAGCCGCGCCACCCGACCGTCCGCGGCATCGGTCGCCGCGGCGAGCACCACCAGGATCACCGCCCACGCTGTCTCGCCGTACGCGAGCACCAAACCTGCCGCAATGGGCAGGCGGGACAGCGTCAGCGCATGGGCGAGCCACATGCCCACAGCATGACACCCGTGGGAGAGTGCGCTCGTGCTCGCCTACGAGGCCGAGTGGACGCGTGCTACGGTGAAACCATGAAGGTCTCGATCCGCTACTGTAACTCTTGAGGCTACAAGCCCAAGGCCGCCCGGGTGGCGGCTCAGTTGAAGCAGGACCTCGGGGTCATGGCCGAGCTCGTGGTCGGTAGCTCCGGCGAATTCACGGTCTGGGTTGACGGTCAGAAGGTCGCCGAGAAGACCTGGCGCGGGTTCCCGGATCCCGAGGATGTCGTCGACGCCGTTCGCGACGCGACGCCGCCGGCCTGAGCTCGCCTGGTGGACCAGGTCCCGGGACTGCGGACAGTCGTTCGCGCTCCGGGGCGGTCGACTGCAACACCGGTAGGTTGACCGACAGATCGGATGCGCGAGTCGTGCAGCGACGTGCTCGACGAGCGAGATCTCGGACGCGGTTGACTGCGGCATATCGGGTGCACATCGCCGGCGCCGTGCGAACCATCTCGACGTCCCTTCTCCTGGCAAGTGTTCTAGCCACCGGCTGCATGGTCGGTGAGGACGAGGCGCTCGACGCCACCTCCGGCGTCAGCGTCACGACGATCGACCGCGGCTTGACCGGATGCCGTGGAAAGGCGTCCAGCTCGATCCCCGCGAACGGAAAGTACGTGATCACCACGTTCGGCGGTCCCGGCGATCACCAGTCGATGTCGTGCGGCGGCTACGCCGACGGCACCGGCTGGTACGCCGCCTCGCGCCAGCGCTACGGCTGCGGTGCGAAGCTGCAGGTCACCGCGAACGGCAAGTGCGTCGTCGTCGAGGCCCAGGACTACGGCCCGGACGTCTGCGTCGAGAACGCCGCCGGGATGCCGATCCTCGACGTGTCGCCGAAGGTCTCGAAGGCGCTGTTCAACATCTCGGGCGCGGGCTGGAGCGATCACGAGACCGTGAACGTCGAGGAGGTCGCCGCCGGCACCGCGCTCGGTCCCTGCACCGCGGCGCCGCCGCCGAGCGGTGGTGGAGATCCGCCGCCGCCGCCGAGCGCCACGTCGTGCAGCTCCGCGACCCTGGATCGCGATGTCGCCGAGGGTACGTGCGTGCAGTCGTCCACCGATGCCAAGTGGTACGCCTGCTCCGCCGGCGCGTGGGTCGCGAAGAGCTCCACCTCGGGCTGCGCCGCGACGTATGGCTTCTGCGACTCGGCCACGCTCGGCGAGGCCGTCGCGCCGCGCACCTGCGTCCAGGCGCGCTCCAACAGCACCTGGTACCAGTGCAACGGTCAGGGCTGGGTCGCACCGGTCGACGTCACAGCGCAGGAAGGCCCGCTCGGGTCGTGCAGCGCGATGCACGCGCTGTGAATTGCGGCACGACGCGCGGAGGTAGATCGCCGCGCTCGTGCGTCAGGCGCCGAGGAGCTTCATCAGCTCCTCCTCGCCGATCACCGTGACGCCGTGCTTCTGCGCGGCATCGAGCTTCGTCTTGCCGGTATCGGCACCGGCGACGAGGTAGTCGGTCTTCTTGCTGACCGAGCCCGCGACCTTGCCGCCGGCCTGCTCGATCTTCTTCTGAACGTCGGCGCGCGGTTGCGTCAGCGTGCCGGTGACCACGAGCGTCTTGCCGGTCAGCGGCCCCTCGGTGATCTCGAGCACCGGCTCCGCCGGATCCACCCCGCGCGCCGCGAGCTTGTCGAGGACACGGACGACGTGCTCGTCACGAAGGAACGCGTCCACGTGCTGGGCGACTACCTCGCCGATGCCTTCGATCTCGTGGAGCTCGGCCACGAACGCCTCGGAGCTCTTCGCGGCGCACGCGGCCCGCAACCCGGAGAGCGTGCGGTACTTCTGCGCGATCGGCTTCGCGAGCACCGTCCCGACGTTGGTGATGCCGAGCGCCGAGAGCAGCCGCGAGAACGTGGCCGCGCCCTTCGCGGTGACGACCGCCTTGACGAGGTTGTCCGCCGAAAGCTTGCCGAACCGCTCGAGCCCCAGGAGCTGGGCCGTGGTCAGGTCGAACAGGTCCGCCACGTCCTTGACCAGGCCCGCTTCGACGAGCTGGACCACGACCTTCTCACCGAGGCCGTCGATGTTCATCTGGTGCCGTGACGCGAAGAACTCGATCGCGCCGAGAAGTTGCGCCGGGCACCCGAGCCGGTTCGGGCACATCAGCGCGACGCGGCCTTCCTCGCGTTCGAGCGGGCTCTTGCACGCCGGGCACTCGGTCGGCGGGGTGAACGCCGGCCCCGGGCCCTTCTCGCGGACCTCGAGGATCTCCGGGATGATCTCGCCGGCCTTCTGGATCAGCACGCGGTCACCCCTGCCGAGTCCCAGGCGCGCGACCTGATCCCAGTTGTGGACCGACGCGCGCGACACCGTGGTCCCCGAGACATCGATCGGATCGAGGATCGCGACCGGCGTCACCGTGCCGGTGCGGCCGATGTTGACCTCGAGGTCCCGCAGCACCGTGGTGACCTGCCGGGCTGGGAACTTGAACGCGATCGCCCAGCGCGGAAACTTCGCCGTGGTCCCGAGCGCCGTGCGCATCGCGAAGTCATCGACCTTGACGACGAGGCCATCGACCTCGTACGGCAGCTCGTCGCGTCGGTGCTCCCAGCTGTGCACCGCGGCGATCAACTCTTCCCACGACTGCGCCGACGAGTTGTTCGCGCTCGTCGGCAAGCCGAGCCGCTTGATCAGCGCGAGCGACGCGAGGTGCCCCGAAGCGTAGCGCTCTCCATCGACCACCTCGTAGAGGATCGCGTGCATCGGCCGCTTCGCGACCTCCTTGGGATCCTGGAGCTTGATCGAGCCGGCGGCCGTGTTGCGCGGGTTCTTGAACAGCTCCTCACCCGCCCGCGCGCGCTCCTCGTTCATCGCCGTGAACTCGGCCTTCTTCATGTAGATCTCGCCGCGCACCGTGATGGTCTGCGGCTCGCGCAGCTTCATCGCCACACCGCGCACCATCTTCACGTTCGCGGTGACGTCCTCGCCGATCCGCCCGTCGCCGCGGGTGGCGCCGAGCGTGAGCATGCCGTCCTTGTACGTGAGCTCGATCCCGAAGCCGTCGATCTTCGGCTCGATCGAGAACACCGGCACGTCGCCGTCGAGGCCCTTGACCACGCGTTCGTAGAACGCCTTGAGGTCCGCCTCGTCGTAGCTGTTGTCGAGCGAGAGCATGGCGACCGGCCGCGTGACCTTCGGGAACTCCGAGACCGGCGCGTGGCCGATCCGTCGGGTCGGAGACCACGCGACCGCCCAGTCCGGGTGAGCGTTCTCGATCGCCACCAGCTGCTTCGACAGCTTGTCGTACTCGACGTCGCTGATCGTCGGCGCCGCATCCACGTAGTAGCGACGGTCGTGTTCGGTCAGCTCGTCGACGAGCGCGAGGTAGTCACTGCGCGAGTTGCCCATGGCGAGCGGAGCATAGCGGATCAACCGGAGGGCCGGTCGCGCTCAGTCGTCGAGGTGGTGCGGGCGCTTCTTGCCTTCGATGAAGGCGTCGAGGTCTTGCTCGGCGACCGAGTCGACATCGATCTCGAAGTCACCCCCGTCATCGTCCTCGATGTCAGCGATCTCTTCGACCTGCAGGTCGTCGGGATCCGCCATCTGCACCGAGCCCGCAGCGATCTTGTTCGGCGGGAGCGGCAGCCCGGTATCGAGATCCTGCCAGTCCGAGTCGTCACCGATCTCGCCGAGATCGATCGCCGGGAGCATCACGGGCTGGACGATCGCCGGCATCGAGGCCGCGTCCATCTTCCGCCCGATCAGGCAGCCTGCCTTCACCGTGACCTGGAACGGTCGGCCATCGTAGTAAGCGTCGATCGCTTCCTTGATGTACCAGCACACGTCCTGCATCTCCTGACCGCCGCCGGCGATCTCCTTCCACTCGGCGAGTGGTCCGTACTCGATCACGGGCGCGAAGAAGAACTCACGAGAGCTCTTGAACAGCAGCGTGAACTCCTCGTACTCGAGGTGGCCCGCGAGGTTCGCGGACCTCATGCAGCGCTCGACGTGATCGACCGAGGGGAAGCGCGAGATGTGCTTCTCGAGTCGCTCGAGCGCCTCGTGCTTGTCGTGCTTGATCAGCACCTCGCGATACAGGTCGTTGAACTCCTGGAACGTGCCCGTGAGCGGCAGCGTGCACCGCACCTCGCCGCCCTGCTTGGCCACGCGCGCGAAGTCACGCAGCGCGACCTCGAGGCTCGGCATCTCGTTGAGCCCGAGGTTGCAGACGACGAGGTCGTAGACGTCATCCGCGAACGACAGCTTCGGCACCGGACTCTCGGTGCGGAAGAACACGCCCTTCTTGCCGAGCGGGCCGAGGTCGGCGACCTTGCGCCGCGCCACATCGAGCATCGCGCTCGATGCATCGATCGCGATCAGCCGCGAGCCATCGGACATCCGCCGCAGGATCTCGATCGTCGGATAGCCAGTGCCGCACGAGATGTCGAGCACCTGCCCGCGATCGGGCAGCGCCAGGTTTCGCAGCAGCATCTTGCCGAACCGCGTACCCCAGACCGGTGCGATCTCGTCATCATAGATGCGAGCGAGCTTCTCGACCTTGAGGGTTCGATTCGACTGGACCGTCACGGCGGGGCCGGGGGCGGATTCTACGTGGACGAGTCTCGATTGTACCGAGCCAAATAGCGGTTCACACAGGGTTTTCTGACAGGCTCTCGACGATCTCCGTAAGCTGCTTTGATTTCGACCACTTGGCTAGCGGAGGTCGTAGTCCATCTGGTAGCCGCCACAGGCACCGGTGTCGAAACCGTCGAGCGCGAGCCAGAACAGCCCCGGCCCGGGCACCGGGACGTCAGCCAGGATCGAGAGGTCGGGTTGGCCGTCGCCGCGATCCGGCCGGACCATCGGGCAGGTGGAGGAGTCGTCCTCGCAATCGATCGTGAAGTTCGACGTGACGTTGGTGCGGCGCACGTAGAGCACCGTATCGAAGTGCACGTTCGCCGCGACGGTGCACGTCGATGCATCGACGTGGGCGGTCGTCCCCGGGCACACCGTGAAGAACCACGCGTCCTCCTGTCCGCCGTCGCCGCTGCAGAACGCCTTCCAGACATCGGTCGAGTTGCAGGTGTCGCCCATCACCGTGTGTGGACCGGGCATGAGCGGTGCACCCGCGTGGCCGCCTCGGACGACCTTCAGGGTGAGCGCGCCCTGGGTCGCGGCGGCGTTCTGATCGACGACGATGCAGCTCGTGCCCGCCGGCAGCTGCAACGCGAGCTGGCTGTTGGCGCTGTTGCACGCGTCGTCACTGCACGCGGGGGTCTCCGTTGCGGCGATCTGCGCGCACGTCTTCCCCGGGAACACCCGCACCGTCACGTCGAAGTTCGAGCCGAACGTGTCGAAGTAGTAGACCTCGGGCGCCGCGAGCGTGACCTTGTAGTACAGGTCCCGGCCGCCGTCGTTGCCGCAGCCTCGCTGCGGTGCGTTGTCTCGCGCGAGGTTGAGATCGCCGGTCTGCATGCCACCTGTCGTCACGTCGATCGCATCGGCCGCCAGGTCGTTGGCCGCGCACACCTCGTCGGCACCATCGCAGTCCTGATCGAGCCCATCGCCGCAGACGTCGAAGCCCATCGGCGTGCAGCCGCTGACCGGCGGGGAGTCGATCGGAGGCACGAACGCGTCGACCGGCTGGTCGGTGGGCGGGACGAACGCATCGATCTCGCTGCGCTCGCAGGTGTTCGTGCCCATCGTGCATACGAGCGGCCGCGGGCACGCGTGCTCCTTGTCGCACGGCGCACCGGTGGGAACGCTCGGCGCGTAGCACCCGCCGACGATCACCACGATGAGCGCCCACCTCACCTCGGAAGTATCGCCTTCCCGTCCGGCGGTCCGAAAGGGTGTTGATGTAGGCAGGCCACCCGTTCAGTGATGATGGTCGTCGCTGTTCGCGTACAGCTTGCCGCCACCGTCGCGGAACTC
>JAYVLW010000107.1:0-2566 GCA_043759315.1 Myxococcales bacterium | reverse complement strand
GCCTCGAGCGCCACCGGCAGCCAGCCCTTCACGCGCGGACGCAGCTCGGGCACCGGATCGTGGATGTGCGAGTGGATCGCGCTCTCCTCATCCGGGCGGGCATAGACCTCGCTCGACGTCAGCAGCCACCACGCCACACAGCCGAGCGCATAGAGATCGCTGCGCGCGTCGGCCCCGGTGCCCGTGACCTGCTCGGGCGGGATGTAGCCGGGCGTGCCGACCACCGCACCGGCCTGGGTCAGCTTGGAGGTGGGCGGAAGCAGGATCTCCGCGGCCTTGGGCGGGGGCAGCGAGACGATGTCGATCGGGTCCGGGATCGGATCCGCGATCGTGTGCACGATCCCGAAATCGAGGACCTTGGCGATGTCCACCTCGTCAGCGGCGCGGCTCAGGTAGATGTTCGCCGGCTTGATGTCGCGATGAAGCAGGCCCGCATCGTGCGCCTCGGCCAGCGACTGACAGGCGTGCATCAGGATCTGGATCACGCGCGCCGGTGGCTGCGCTCCGAACTCGCGCACCAGCCGGTCGAGATCGAGCCCATCGAGCAGCTCCATCACGTAGAAGAACGTGCCGTCGTCGGCCACGCCGTAGTCGAACAGCGCGATCGTGTGCCGCGAGCGCATCGAGGCCAGCGTCTGCGCCTCGCGGCGGAACCGCTCCTTGGCCTTCGCGCGATGCATCGGATCGACGAGCGTGTCGGGCCGTACCAGCTTGACGGCGGCCTGGCGGGCGAGCAGCCGGTGCTCCGCGCGCCACACCTCGCCCATGCCGCCCACGCCGAGCCGCGAGACCAGGCGGTAGGCGCCCATCTCCTTTACCTGTGCCTCGGCCTTGCGCGCTCGCTCGCGCGCGGACGTCACGGCGCGCCGCATGCGCACCAGGTTCCACGCGAACATCAGCGCCACACCCATCGCGATGAACAGCGCACCACCCGAGGCGAGCAGGCTCTGCTTCTCGAGCTTCTTCGTCGGGCCGAGCAGCGTGCGCTCGGGCACCAGCGCAGCGAGGTACCAGTCGAGCGGTGTCTTGATCCCCGCGCGCTCGCCGCCGAGCGGCGCCACGGAGGCGAGGTACTCGCCATCGCTCGACCCGAGCTGGAAGAACCGCTGCTCGCGGAGGCTCGCCGTGCCGAGCGCTCCGAACAGCGCGTCGAGCGCCACGTCCGCGTAGTCGGTGCTCCGCAACAGCCGCGCCTCCTTCGTCGCGGCCGCGGGCACCGGCGCAGAGGGAAACGCGAGGATCGTTCCGTCGCCCGCGAACACCACGGTGCGCGAGCCCTCGAGCGGAGCGCGGACGATGAACTGCGACAGCGCTCCGACATCGAAGTCCACGGTGGCGACCGCCTGCAGCGAGCCATCCGCCGCATAGATCGGCTCGACGCACGTGATGCCGGTGGTCTTCGAGGAGAAGTACACGCGCGGCGCCGTCCACGCGCGGCTCTTGCGTTCCACCGCGAGCGTGTAGTGCGGCCGCTTCCGCACGTCGTAGTCGGTGTGCTTCGTCTCCACCGCCCGCACCCCGCCCGGGATGATCTGGTAGTTGGTGCGGAGCGTGTGATCTCCCTCGATCATGCTCTCGTTGACCTGGATCTCACCGGGCGCGCCGTCGGGAACGAACGTGCCGCGCATCAGCCCGCTCGGGAACCCGATGCTGACGTTCGCCACGCCCGGGCGACCGATCATCAGATCGTGCATGCGCGGCGCCACCTCCGCGAGCGGCAGCTGGGGATCCGCGAGCGCGCGCAGCCGCGCCAGCATCGGATCTGCCTGGTCGAGCGCGAACGCCACGTCGTGCTGCACGTCGGCGGCCTGCGACGACAGCTGGCGCCGCGCCATCGAGTCGCTCGCATCGCGGGTGGCCCGCCGACCGAGCATCATCACCACCACGCCCGCGCCGATGACGAGCACCGGCAACAGGATCAGAACGCCGATCGGTGACGCAAGGGCGCGCGCGAGCCGTGCGCCCCTGGGACGGTCGCCGATGCTGTTCCGCGACGCATCCACCGGCCTCAGTGTACGCCGAGATGAGTGGCGTGGTGATCGTCGTGCCGGAAGCGCAGCGCTCGACCTCGAGCCGGATCTGCCGTCGCTGTAGCGTCAGCGCGCGACCGTCGCCAGCGTACCGCGGAGCGCGCGCGCTCGCTCGATCAGCGAGACCAGCTCGGCGCGATCCGGATCGCGGCCCTGGGCCTCGCGCGCGACCTGGGCGATCTGGTCGAGAGACCAACCCTTCGCCTCGTCGCCGCCGCGCAGCACGTCCGCGAACGCCGCCACCGCGAACGCGAACCGGAGATCCGCGCTCGCCGCGGCGAAGCTCGGCGCGGGCGCCGTGGCCATCGCGTACGTGTTCTCCACCGCCTTCTGGCCGTCCGGTGCCTTGTGGCGGATCCGGACCATGCCGAACGGCGACGGCGCCAGGTGCGCCGCCGGCGTGAGCTCGACCTCGTACATCGCGGTGACCTGATGACCGGCGCCGATCTCCCCGGCGTCGACGTTGTCGTCGCGGAACTGCTCGTCCTTGATGGTGCGGTTCTCGTAGCCGACCAGGCGGTACTTCGCGACCACCG
>JAYVLW010000106.1:0-7913 GCA_043759315.1 Myxococcales bacterium | reverse complement strand
CCGTCGTAGTAGACGACGGAGGCGATCTGCTTGTACTGCGCGGCGTCGATGTTCACGCCGCGAACCTACCGCACTCTCAGTACGCGAGGTGGACGTGGTTGCCGTGCCCGCCGATCGCGCCGATGTTGCGGCCGTGCTTCATGCCGCCCATCGGATCGTAGAACAGCTCGGTCGGGTTCGTGTGCGACATCTCGCGATAGAACTGCTTCATCGCGCCCGGACTTCCGGCCGCGTCGAACGCGCGTCCCTGGTAGTGGTACGAGTGCGCCGCATGCTTGCCGCCCGTCGTGGACGTGATGCGGAGGCCGAGCTCTCGCGCGCGCGACATGCCGCTGGAGAGCTGGCTGCCGCCGGCGACATCGGAGAGGAGGTCGGTGGAGATGGTCTCGAATTCGGTGGTCGACATTGGTGAGGTCCTTGGCAGGTTGGTTGGCGTGATGGACCTACGTGCAGCGGCGATGCCAGCGCGCGGCTGATTCCCGCGGGATACAGATCGAAACCCCGCGTAGACAACATTCGTCGTCGAGCGATCAGCGAACTCCGCGATGTCTCGTCGAGAGTGAGCGGGCGTACCGCGGCAACAGCGCCGTCGCTGGCCACTCCTCTCGTCACCAGCGGCGAGTCGATCTGCCGGCCAGCGTCAGCACGAGCGGCCGCTACTCCACGATGACCTTGTCGGAGGCGCCGCGCCCGAACGTCTCGGGCATGTACATCTCCTCGGCCTTCGGCGGCGGCACCACGAACGTTCCCGGCGTGGTCGCGCGCGTCACGTAGTCGTACTTGTGCACGCCCTCGTAGAGCTCCTGCGTGAACGCCTCGGCGCGCTCGTCGCGCAGGTTCTGGTGCTCGTACCAGGGCCCGTACCACCAGGAATAGCGCCCGCCTCGCGGTGACTCGTCGCCGTCGTCGTCCTTGCTGCCGGCCGGCATCGGCGCCTGGCCCGCGAGCTCCGGGTTCAGGATCTCGAGCCCCGCGGGCAGGGGATCGACGAGCGCCACGTGGTAGCGCCGGTTCTCGTTGACCATGGAGATGCGCACGCGCACGCGCGCACCGGCCTTGATGTGCCAGATGCCATCGGCGGCGCGCGTGACATCCTTCGGATCATCGATGCCCTCGTACGCCCTCTCGACGACGAAGCCGTAGTCGGCGGACGCGAGGCTGAGCGACGCGGGCGCGTACTTCATGCCGATCCGGTAGTACAGGCGGCCCGCGCCATCCTTCTGGATCGTCAGCGCCTGCTTGTCGTGCGCGGCGACCGCGGTCATCGGGACGTTGATCTGGAAGTACTTCGTCGAGCGACCTCGGAACGGCAGCTCGCCGGCCGAGTCGGCGCCGAGCCAGACGCGCGCGACGAAGTTCGGCGTCACCTTCTCGTAGGTCTGGAAGTAGAGGTCGAGCGCGAGGAGCGCGAACGAGTTCTCCTGCGTGTTGAGCCAGTGGCCGTCGGTGCGATGCGCGAGCAGCCCGGTGACGATCTTCGGGATCAGATCGAGTGAGGGCTGCTCCTGGATCAGCGCCTCGAGCATCACCGCATCGACGCGCCGATCACTCGAGAGGAGCAGGTAGCTGCCGTCGCCGTAGCCGGTGGTGAAGTTCGCCGCCCCCGCGGTCTCGGAGACCTTGTTGGTCGCGTACCGCACGATCGCCGCGCGCTCGGTCGCCGCCGCGGGGTTGCCGGCGAACGTCGAGAGCAACCAGCCGAGCGTCTCCATCTGCATCTTCTCGATGCCTCCGGCCTCGGCGATCAGCTTCTGGCCCTTCGCGATATCGAGATCACCGAGTTGCTTGCGGACGTACAGCGCGTACGCCGAGATCGCCTGCCGGATCTGCGGCGCGTAGTACTGGTCGTAGTGGACCTCGACCGTTCGCAGGAACGACAGCGCCCGCGGGATCAGCTGCGCCGGCACCGCGTAGCCCTTCGCCTTCGCATGTGCGAGGGCGCTCGCGACGTGAACGGAGAGATACGGCTGCGATTCGTAGTTTCGCTCCCAGTAGGCGAAGCCGCCGTCGTCGTTCTGCATCTGCGCGAGGTGCTCGAGATCCGCGGCCATGCTCGCTTCGAGTGCGCCACGCGACGGCATGTCCTTGACCTTGAACGACTCGAGCACGTCGCGCAGCGCCGCGATCGAGAGGATGCGGCTCGAGCGCTGCTCGGCGCAGTCGAACGGGTAGTGGACGATGTAGAGCATCGCGTCGGTCAGCGCCTGGAGGTTCGTCGACGCGGTCGTGATCTCGAGGCCGCCGAACTGCGTCACCACCTTGCCGGGAAGGGCGATCGGCTGTGCCATCGCGCCGTCGTCGATCACGCCATAGGTGGCGAACGCCTCGGTGGTCGCCGGCGTCCATACCGGGATCGCGATCTCCGCCGCATCGCTCTCGTTACCCGCCGCACCCACGATCTGCAGTCGCGCCATGCCGGCCATCTCCGCCGCCGCAGGGAACTGGACCTCGATCCGGTCGTTCGCCGGCACGGTCACCGAGCGACCGGTCCCATCGGTGAGGGACAGGTTCGTCGTCGCGATCGCGAGCTTGACCGTCATCGGCGCATCGGTCTGGTTCTGCACCACGACCGGCAGCTGGAACGTGTCACCGAAGTTCAAGAACCGCGGCGCGCTCGGGCGGACCATCAGAGGGAGCCGCGCCGTGATCGCGCTCTCGCCCTTGCCGTACTGCTTGGCGCCGGCGACGGCGACCACGATCACCCGGTAGCGGGTCAGGTTATCCGGCATCGCGATCTCGACCTTCGCCTTGCCGTTCGCATCGGTCCTGACCTGCGGCACGAACGCCGCGAGCGCGTTGAAGTTCGAGCGCACCGCGATCGGCGTGTTCGGTTCCGGATCGGCCACGGTCTTGTCGATCGCAGCGCTCGGCTTCGGCTTCAGGCCGCCGAGGATGCCGGCGTTGCGCGCCTGCTCGATCGCCTGCTGGCGGGCGAGCATCGGATCCTCCTTGGACTTCTGCATCTTGTACTGGCCCTCCGCGCGATCTGACTCCTTCTTCCCCATCTTCCCTTCCTCGAGCGCCATCGCCGTCCCGGTGCCGCCCGACTCGTCGGCGTCGTCCGCTTCGGTGGCCTCCGGCGGCGGCGGATCGTCGCTCGCCGTGGTGGCCGTCGGCAGCTTCGCGAGCTTCACGTTCGCGCGCGAGAACCTGTCGCTCCCGCCGCTGGAGCGGGTCGGATAGAACGAATCGATCGGGTTCGCGAACGTCGCGTTGGCGAGTGCGAGCACCGATTCGTCGACGACGATCACCGCCGCCTCCGCATCCGCGACCGCCTTGCCCTCCGCATCCTTGATCTCGAACGTGAGCGATGTCTTGGCCGCGGGCGACACCTTCGCGGCTGCCGGCGTGACCACGACGGTCAGCGTGCGATGCCGCGGCGGGATGGGCAGGTTGATCTCTCCCACCGCGAACGCGGGCCGCCTCGGTTGCGTCGGGTCCGGCGCGCCCTTGTCGTTCGCGCGCACCGCCATGCCGACAAGATCGACGTGCACGTACTGGTTCGGCGTCATCTCGTCGGTGATCGGCACGGTGATCACCTTCGTCGGACCATCGAGCGTGATCCTCTCGACCTTGACGATGCCGCTACGCCGCCACGTGACGAGGCCCTCCGCCGGATAGAACGGCGCCTGGATCAGGATCTCGGCGGTGTTGCCGGGTGAGTACTCCTTCTTGTCGGGGATCAGCTGGACCACCTCCTGCTTGACCTCGCGTGCCGGTGGATCGTCCTCGCCGCCCGACACCGTGAACTCGAGCTTGCTCTGGTTCTGTCGACCCTTGTCGTCGGTGATCGTGGCGGTGACCGAGTAGCGACCGCCCTTCGCCGTGGAGAACTTGCAGTGGCCCGCCTCGCTCGCCATCGTGACAGCGCACGGCTGTGGGTCCACTTCCTTCTGCTTGTAGTCGCCCTTCACGTACTCCCAGTCGAGCCGCGACGCGGTGATCGCGATCTTCGCGCCTGTCGCGATCTTGCCGTCGAGGTCCACGCCGATGACGTCGAGCTCGAACGGCGTGTCCTTCTCCACGAACGGCCGCGCCGCCTTGAGCCCCACGTACAGCGCGGCGGGATGCACCACGAGCGACGTCGATGCCGCCCACGTCTGCCGGTTCACGTCGGTCACCGACGCGGACATCGACACCGACATCGGCACCGACGGATTCGCCGACAAGAAATCGAGGTGCATCGTGTGCTCTCCGACGGCATCGGTCTTCCCCTCGAGGCTCCAGTTCGAGCGCCCGCGATCACCGCGC
Source organism: Myxococcales bacterium (assembly GCA_043759315.1). Lineage (GTDB taxonomy): Bacteria > Myxococcota_A > Polyangia > Haliangiales > Haliangiaceae > JABFXX01. Next base: position 3,662 of record JAYVLW010000106.1, on the reverse strand, counting down.
CCGTACCGATTGCCGTAGTACGAGTCGTCATCGTCGTAGCCGCCGAAGCCCTCGTCGTCTCCACGACCGCCCCACCATGGGATCCACGTGCCGAACGAGTAGTCGTCGCGGTTCGGCGGCGTGTAGCTCGTGGAGCTCGCGTTCACCGCCCACGTCACCGGCGCGCCGGGCAGCGCGGCGCCGGTGAAGTACTTCGCCGCGACCGTGACATCGCCACTCCCTCCGACGAGGAACGGCCCGTCGCTCGGCCGCGCCGTGACCTCGAACTCCGGCCGGCGAAACTCCTCGACGCGGATGTAGTGCCCGAACGTCTGGTAGCGCGACAGGGCGGGACCGCTCGCCGTGAACTCGATCCGCGCCTGCCCGAGGCTCGGCGTCTTCGGTAGCGTGAACTTCGCGTCGAAGCCGCCGAGCGTGGTCAGCGCTGCCGAGCCCTTTGCGATCTCGTTACCCTGGGCATCGGTGACCTTGTACGTCAGGCCCGTCACCCCATCGCCGAGCGGGCCGACATCGCCACCCTTGCGCCGATCGATCCAGCGCAGCCAGCCCTTCACCGAGACCTCCTCGCCGGGTCGGTACAGCTTGCGATCATCGAGCACGTGCTCCTCGAGGTCGCGGCCGCGTTCGCTGCGCGTCCACGCCGTGGTGCCGTAGTAGCTGCTCGTCTCGAGGACGAACGCGGTATCGGCGCCGCGGCGCGCGAGCAGGTAGCGAGACCCGATCACCTGCCCACCGAGCGGGAGCGTGGCGAGTCCGGTCGCCGCGGTTCGCGCGGTCGCTCCCCCCGGCCGGATCTCGACCTCGACATCCGGCGCCGGCTTTCCGCTATCGAGCTCGCTCGCGTAGGCGATCAGGTCGAGGTTGTCGTTGTGTGCATCGATCCCGAGACGCGTCGCCTGGACCCAGCTCATCAGCTCGGGTGGCGCGCCTTGCTCCGTCCACGGCGACGGATGGATCACGGCGATCACGTGGCCGAAGCCGTTCGCGTCGAGCGCCGGGCTCAGATCCACGTGCGTCTCGGTCAGCAGCTCCTTCCCGGTCGCGACCTTCACGAGGTCATCGAACACCTTGGTCCCGGGGAGCACGGGCGGCTTGTCCCGGCGATACCGCTCCTGCTGGTACTTCGTGTACGCGGCGTAGTCCGCCGGGGTGACCTTGTAGAGCGTCACCTTGAGCGCGTCGTAGCTCGTCGAGAAGAAGTCGAGCGTCCGGCCCTTCGCCATCGGATCGAGCACGACCATGTCGCTCGGCCCGAAGAACGCCGGCTCCGGATCGCCGACCATGAACGTGCGCTTGTCGTTGTCGCCGAGCTTCTGGCCGAACTCGTCGACGATGTTCCCGGAGATCGTGACCGAGTAGCCCGTACGCGCTGCCTTCGTGCCCGCGATCGTGATCTGGGTTCCCGCCTGGAACACCTTCATGTCCGCGATCGCGGGGGACACGGTGACCTGCGCCGGATCGAACTTCTCCGCGTCGAGCGGGTTGTTCAGCTCGAAGCGGAACGGCGTGCGCGGCCGGCAGCCTTGCCCACCGCCCCAGCCGCACTCCGCCTCCACCACCTTGAGCGGCGGATACGTGCGGAACGCGAACGTCTGCGCGGTCCTCGTCGTGTTCGGCCCCTCGGCGGACGGCGTGCCCTCCGGGATCTCGATCTCGATCGCCGCATCCGAGGGCAGCTTGTCCTTCGTGCGGAGCGCGAGCCAGCGCCCATCCTGCTTGTCGGCCTTCGCGCCCGCGACCAGCGACTTGATGTCGCGCGCCTTCTCGATCTCGATCTCCGTCAACAGGCGCGTCGCGCGTGGCGTGCCGTTCGCCTTGACACGCAGCTTCGCGAGCACCGCCTTCGGATCGATCTTCTGATCGAACATGATGAAGATGGGCACGTCGAGCTGCTGCGGCCCGCTGCTCGGCCAGCTCGTGGTCATCGCCGGCGCCGGCGTCTCGAACGTGAACGTCTTCGCGGCCGCGAGGGCTTCACCGGTCGCGCTCTTCGTCCCCGCGGGGACGGTCACCGTGAACGTCGTCGCCTGCGGGAACCGGATCTCCGGATCGAACAGGATCGTGCGGGTGCCGATCCAGCGCCACCGGCCCTTCGGCGTCGGCGATAGCGTCACCGGCTGAACACGCGCGGCATCCTCCTGCGAGGTCACCGCCACCATCGGCTGCGAGAACGTGATGCTGAGCTCGGGCGCCAGCGGCACCTCGCCCTCGGGCATCCACCGCAGCACGCTGAGCCCCTTGCCTGCACCGGTCGCGGTCGGCGGTGAGCGATCCACGGGCGGACCCGGGAACGTCGTGGCGATCACCTGCCCGGTGCGCGGGGGCGGCTGCGAGCCCGGACGGATCGCGAACGCCTGCAGGTCCGCGGGCTCCGCGGCGAGCGGCTTCGTGCGCGCGAGCAGCTGCGTGACCGCGGTCGCATCCAGCTTCTCGGCCTTCGCGATCTGCGCGCGGTCGTAGGCGGGCTTCCCGGTCTTGCCGTTCGACAGCCGCAGGTCGAGCCCTTGCGGCACGTCCTTCGCGATCGCCTTCGGCGGCGGCGGCGCATCGCCGTCGTCCGCCTTCTTGCCACCGCACCCGATGATCAACGACGCGGCGAGGACCGCGGCTCCCAGTGAACGTGCCATCACGTTGCCTCCTTGCGACCGGCCGGCAGTGTCCCACATCCACGCCCGTGGCAGACTTCGAGCGATGCGAACGATCGTCTCTGGGCTCGGTGGGGTGCTGCTGGCGGCGGTCGGATGCTCCTCCGACACCAGTGGTGACGTGAAGGGTCCATTTACCGGCGACGTTCATCGCTACAAGGTCGACAAGCTGACGCTGCCCTCGACCACCGCGCTGCAGAACGAATTCGCTGGCGATCTCGACGGCGACGCGTCAGCGGAGAACCAGCTCGGTCTGATCGTCTCGGCGATCACGCAGACCAACGACACCAACAAGCACGTTCCCGACATCATCGCATCCGGTGCGCTCGCCTCGATCGTCGAGCTGCAGACGAACGACCTCGTCGACGACGACTCCGTCGGAGCCACGTACATCGGCAAGGCCGCGACGGACTCGACCGTCGCGGGCGGCAAGCTCGCCGGCGGCAGCTTCCAGTCGAACCGCACCGCGACCACCGAGGTGCCGGGCGCCGCCTACGTCTCGCTACCGGTGTTCGCCGATGCCGATCCATCCCTCCTGCCGCTGGTCGGCCTCGAGATGGATCTGTGGTCCGATGGCAACGGCGGCTTCGACGGGATCGTGCGCGGCGGGATTCCGATCTCGGACGCGAGGACCATCGCGTACGCCGGCGTGGCGCAGATGATGAAGACGAACCCGTCTGCGCACCTGGTGTTCGCGCGCCTGCTCGACACGAACCACGACGGCGCGATCACCACGCCGGAGCTGATGGCCTCCGCGCTGCTCGCCGGCTTCCTGGTCGATGACATCGCGATCGGCGAGATGCGCGTGCTCTCCGCCGGCTTCGGGATCCACCTGTGCGCCGAGGCCGCGTGCTCCACCGCCGCGCCGATGGACGCGTGCACCGATCGGCGGAAGGACGGTGCCGAGACCGATGTCGATTGCGGCGGCGGCACGTGCCCGACCTGCGCCGCGGAGCTCGCGTGCAGCGTACCCGCCGACTGCCAGACCGGCGGGTGCGACGCCGGCAGGTGCCGCGC